>JASHQS010000130.1 GCA_030038995.1 Xanthobacteraceae bacterium | reverse complement strand
ACCTCGGGCATCGTTTCCACCGACGACGTGGTGCTGACCACGTCGGTCGATGCGCTCTTGATGGTGGTGCTGGGCGGGGCGGGGACTTTGGTCGGCGGCGTGATCGGTGCCGCAGTCGTCTTCTTCATACGCGAATATCTGAGCACGCTGGTGCATTGGTGGCAGTACGTGCTCGGCGGCATCTACGTCCTCGTCATTCTTTATCTGCCGGGCGGCTTGATGAGCATCCCGCAGCGCCTGCGCGAATGGCGCGCGGCGCCGCCGTCCGCCGCGGCCAAAAGCGTGGCGCTGCCGGCGCCGGCAGGCGGCGCCGGATAAAACGCGAGAAACGGCGATCAAACGGAGGGAGTGACGTCATGACGAGCAAGTTGGCGAAGCGAACCGGCCTGTTCGCGATTGCGGCCGCCGCCGCGCTGGCGGCGCGGCCGCTGCCCGCGGCGGCGCAACGACAGGAGCTGCGCATCGGCATCATCACGCCGGTGACCGGCATCTTCGCCCAGGTCGGCGCCGACATGACCAACGGCTTCAAGATGTATCTGGACCAGACCCGGAGCACCTTCGCCGGCGCCAAGGTCGTTCCCATCATCGAGGACAGCCAGGGCAAGCCCGATCTCGCCGTGACCAAGGCGCGCAAGCTCATCCTTGAAAACCATGTGCAGATCATCGTCGGCGGCGTGCTCGCCACCGAGGGCTACGCGCTGGCGCCGGTGTCGACCGAACTGAAGACCGTTTATATCTCTTCGGTGACGGCGGCCGACGATCTCACGCAGCGGCAGATCGGCAAATATCCGTATTTCATCCGCGAAAGTTGGACCAGCTCGCAGCCCATGCATCCGTTCGGCCAATGGGCCTGCGAGCAGGGCTACAAGAAGATCGCCGCCATCGCCGCCGACTACGCGTTCGGCTACGAGTCGGTCGGCGGCTTCCAGAAGGCCTTCGAGGGTTGCGGCGGCAAGATCATCCAGAAAATCTGGCCGCCGATCGGCACCAAGGATTTCGGCCCCTATATTCCGACCATCAAGCCCGACGCCGACGCGCTGTTTTCGCTGATGGTCGGACCGATGACGCTGCAATTTCCCAAGCAGCTTCGCGAATCCGGCTACACCAAGCCGATCCTCGGCGGCAGCGTGAGCTACGACGAGGCCTCGCTGCCGTTCATGGGCGACGAGGTGATCGGCGACGTCTCGGCCGAGCAGTATAGCGCCGCGTTGCAGACGCCGGCGAACGAGGCGTTCGTCAAGAGCTATCGCTCGAAGTACGGCAAGGTGCCGTCGTATTTCTCCGAGAGCAACTACACCACGGCGATGATGATCGACGACGTGATGCGGGAGACCGGCGGCAAGTGGCCCGGAGCGGCAGCGTTCATCGCCAAGATGGCGGCGCTTCACGTCGACGCCGTGCGCGGGCCGCTCAGCTTCGACGACAATCGCAACGTGGTGCAGAACATCTACATCAAGAAGGTCGAGAAGACGAAGCTGTTCGGCTACCCCAAGCCGGAACTCTGGGACGTCGTCATCAAGACCTATCCGAACGTCGGCCAGTTCTGGACCTACGGCAAGGACGCGTTCCTGAAGCAGCCGGTCTACAGCCGCGACTTTCCGCCGTGCCGATACTGCGAGTAGCGCGGTGCGGGTTGTGGCTGGAGATAAGCTTTGCGAGTGACGGGCTCTGCGCTCAGCCCGTCACGGTACGCCGTCGATCGCAATGGCAGCAAAAAGTTTCGAAAGGATTGTTTTGTCAAGGGTCTTCGACCGCCGAAGGCGGCGCATCGGGGCGCCCCATCGCGCTTTAGCGCGATGGGGACCCCGCGCGCCCTTGACAAAACAATCCTTTCGAAACACACGGCCGCCATTGCGATCAACGGCTTTCTCTGATCGATGAGAAGACGTTTCCGGTAATGCCGACATGATGGACCGAGGAGAGCAACGCTCCGACCCGGTGCTCGAACTGCGCGGCCTGTCGAAAAGCTTCGGCGGGCTTCGCGCGGTCAACGGTGTGTCGCTGAAGATCATGCCCGGCGACCGCAAGGCGATCATCGGGCCGAACGGCGCCGGCAAGACCACGCTGTTCAATCTTATCAGCGGAATTTTTCCGGCCACGTCGGGACAGGTGCTGATGTTCGGGCGCGACGTCACGTCGTGGCCGAGCCACCGGCGCACGGCGTTCGGCATGGCGCGGACTTTTCAGGTCACGAGCCTGTTTCCGAAGCTCTCCGTGCTCGACAACGTGCTCTTGGCGATCGAGGGCCGGCGGGCGTCGAAATTCGTGATGTGGCGTTTTCTCTCCTCCTATCGCGACGTGTCCGACAAGGCCCACGCGCTCCTTGAGCGCGCCGCGTTCCTCGATCGCAAGGACATCGAGGTGCGCCATCTGTCGCACGGCGAGCAGCGCCAGCTCGAGATCGTGCTCGGCATCGCCGGCGATCCGGACATTCTGTTGCTCGACGAGCCGGCCGCCGGCCTGTCGTCGGGCGAGTCGGCGGAGATGGCGCAGTTTCTGCAAAAACTCGATGCCGGCATGGCGCTGCTGCTCATCGAGCACGACATGGACATCGTGTTCGACGTCGCCAGCGACATCTCGGTGCTGCATTTCGGCGAAATCCTGGAAAGCGGTCCGGCGGACCGCATCCGCTGCAGCGCCAAGGTGCAGGAAATCTATCTGGGAACCGGTTAGTTCGATGCGAAATCGGCCTGATGAGTTCGCGTCATTCCCGCGCAAGCGGGAATCCACGATCGCTGTCGAGGAAATATCGCACGACGTGGTTATGGGTCGCCGCTTTCGCGGGGACGACGAACGAGTGAAGTAGCGGGCGCCCCGATGGCCATTCTCGACGTGAAAGACATTCACACCTATTACGGCGATGCCTATGTGCTGCAGGGCCTGTCGCTCAAGCTCGAGCAGGGCCAGATTCTCGGGCTGCTCGGCAGGAACGGCGTTGGCAAGACCACGCTCGTCAACTCGATCATCGGCTTCGTGGCGCCGCGGCGCGGCAAGATCTATTTCAAGGGCGACGACATCACCGGCCATTCCTCATTCGCCATCGTGCGCAGCGGCATGGGCCTGGTGCCGCAGGGCCGCCGGGTGTTTCCAACGCTCTCCGTCGAGGACAATCTGCTCGTCGCCGAGCACGGCCGCGGCCGCCGCGACTGGAGCCTGGAGCGGGTCTTCGCGCTGTTCCCACGCCTGCGCGAGCGCCGCCGCCAGCGTGCCAAGACGCTGTCGGGCGGCGAGCAGCAAATGCTCGCCATCGGCCGCGGCCTGATGACCAATCCCGACTGCCTGATCATGGACGAGCCGTCCGAAGGCTTGGCGCCGATCATCATCCAGGGGCTATGGGAGGCGATCGCCAAGCTCAAACAGGAGGGCCTTTCGATTCTGCTGGTGGAGCAAAACGCCGCGCTGGCGCTCAAGCTCGTCGACTTCGTCCACGTCATGAGCAAGGGCCGGGTCGTCTATTCGTCGCCGCCCGGCGAATTGTGGGACAACCAGGAGATCAAGTCGCGTTATCTGGGGATTTGAGCAGGCGTAGCCCGGATTGCGCGAAGCGCATTCCGGGAGCGGCAATGAAAGCATTCGCAGACATTCCCCGGCCCCGCTGAGCGGCGGATAATCCGGACGATGGTTTCTCGTCGATCAGAGAAAGCCGTTGCGACCGGCGGCGGACCGCGAGCGAGCATTGTCCAAGGTGACCGCTCGCCACGCGCCTCACTTCACGTCCGGATAAAGTCCCGACGCCTTGACCTCGCTGCGGCCTTCGGCGCGTTCGGCGTTGAGTTGCTTGGCGAAGTCGTCGGCCGAATCGAACACCGGCGTGAGCCCGCGGCTGGTCAGATATTTCTGCACGAATGCCGGCTTGGTGCCGACCGCGGCGATCAACTTGTTGAGCTTGTCGATGATCGGCTTCGGCGTGCCGGCGGGCGCGTAGATGCCGAAGAAGGTCGCGGCGATGTGCTCCTTGTAGCCGATCTCCTTGAAGGTCGGGATGTCGGGAGCGAGCGGCGAGCGTGCGTCGCCGTCGATCGCCAGCCCGACGATCTTGCCGGCGCGGATGAACGGCACCAGGTTGCCGATGCCGAAGATGGCGATCTGCGTGGTGCCGGTCAGCATGCTGTTGACGGCGTCGCCGCCGCCCTTGAACGGCACGCGAACGATGTCGGTGCCGTTCCTTTTGTTGAAATCCTCCATGAATGCGACCTTGGACAGCGACGGCGCCATGTAGTTCAGCGTCTTCGGCTTGGCGCGGGCGAGCGCCGCGAGCTCGGCGAAGTTTTTCACGTTGAGCGAGGCGTTCACGGCAAAGACCTGGGTTAGGTAATAAGGCAACGTGATCGGCGCCAAGCTCTTGGCCGGGTCGAAATCGGCTTCCGGATGGATGATCGGATTGATGGTGATGGTCTCGCCCGGCAGGATGCAGATGGTGTAGCCGTCGGGCGCGGCCTCGGCGCAGGCGCGGGCGCCGATGGTGCCTTCGGCGCCGACGCGGTCCTCGACCACGATGGTGCCGAGATGCGCGGCGCCCATGCCGTCGGCGATGGCGCGCATGAACAGGTCGCTCAAGCCGCCGGGGCCCTGCGAGGCGATGGCCCGGATCGGCCGCGACGGAAAATCATCGGCGGTGGCCATTCCCGGCAAAGCGAGCGCGGCGAGCACGAGCACGGCCAGGATTCGGTAGCGGCGGCGGCGGCGCATGTCGTTTTCTCCCTGTCGCGGGCTTTATGGTTCTGCGATAGAGCATGCCGCTCCGCGCCGGCTTTGACCATACGGCCTAAGCGCGCACGCTCCAGCCGTCATTCCGGGGCGCCGCGAAGCGGCGAACCCGAAATCCATGGCTACGAGCGCTGGGATTATGGATTCCGCCGGGCCGATCACCTGGTTCGTGCAGCAGCCGCGGTGCAACGGGCGCGTCGGCGGCATCGGCCGATCGTATTGCAGCCGGCGTACCCTGCCTGTAGAGCGAGGCCGCGGTCCGCCGTAAATTGGACACAGCAGGCGGAGAGCGGCGGAGAGCCGGCTATGCATTTCGAATTCGACGACGAGCAAAAACTGTTTGCCGCGCAGGTGCGCCGCTTCGCGCAACAGCACTTGGCGGAAGGCGCGCTCCAGCGCGCGCACGATCCGGCGTTCCCGTTCGACGTGGCGCGCCTGATGGCGCAGCACGGTCTCATGGGCATCACGCTGCCGGCGGAAGACGGCGGGCAGGGCGGCACGCTGATGGACGCGGTGATCGCCATCGAGCAGGTCGCGGCCGTGTGTCCGCGCAGCGCCGACGTGGTGCAGTTCGGCAATTTCGGCCCGATCCGCACCTTCGCCGAATATGCTTCGCCGGCGCAGAAGCAGCGTTGGCTCGGCGAACTGTTGGCTGGCCGCGCGGTCATGAGCCTCGGCATGACCGAGCCGGACGCCGGCTCCGCGGTCACGGACCTGAAGACCAGCGCCCGGCCGGACGGCGGCGATTACGTGATCGACGGCAGCAAGGTGTTTTCCACCTTCAGCGCCGAGGCGCAGGTTTTTCTGGTCTATGTCCGCTTCGGCCCGGGGCTCGACGGCATCGGCTCGGTGCTGATCGAGCGCGGCACGCCGGGCTTTGCCATCGGCAAGCCGTCGGCCTTCATGAGCGGCGAGGAGTGGTGCGAGCTGCACTTTGCCGACTGCCGCATTCCGGCCGCGAACGTTCTGCTCGGGCCCGGCGGCTTCAAGAAGCAAATGGCCGGCTTCAACGTCGAGCGCATCGGCAACACCGCTCGCTCGCTCGCCTATGGCCGCTACGCGTTCAATGCCGCGCGCGCCTACGCGGTGACGCGCCGGCAATTCGGCCGTGCGCTGTGCGAGTTCCAGGGGCTGCAGTGGAAGTTCGCCGATATGGCGATCAAGCTGGAAAGCGCGCAGCTCTTGCTGTACCGCGCGGCTGCCAATGCCGACCGCGGGCTGCCTTCGGCCTACGAGACGGCGATCGCCAAAGCGGCCTGCAACCAGGCCGGCTTCGATGTGGCGAGCGAGGCGGTGCAGATCATGGGCGCGCTCGGCTACAGCCGTGAGACGCTGGTCGAATACTGTATGCGGCGCACCCGCGGCTGGATGATCGCCGGCGGTTCGATCGAAATGCTGAAGAACCGCATCGCCGAGCATGTGTTCGAGCGCCGCTTCGATCAGCGAAGGCCTCGATCGGCGGACTGATACCGGTAGCCGTCTATCACCGGCCGTCTCCCAGTTTCGGCTGAGGCTTTTGCAGCAAACGGCGCAGCGGCTTGGCGACACGGAACAATGTCGCGGCCGCCACCGGACTTGCGCGCAAAGCGTGCAGTGCGGCGCGAACGATGACGCGCTTCGCCGGCGCAATGTGAGGAAGCGCCAACTCGACGCCGGCGAGAGCTATAGCGCGCCTGTCGGTTGGCGCCGTATTGCGCGTCAGATCACTTAGGAAGGACATGGCGAACCGCATTGCGTAGACCGATGACAGATCAGGGTAGGACGTCTGCAGCTTCCTGAAAAAAGTCATTCGCGAAGCGACCATTCGTGCCGTATACGAGCTGCGGTCGCCATGGAAGCGCCACTGCAACAGGGGCTCGTCGACGAACTGGTTGCTGTACCCGGCAGTCAAGAGACGCATGAACAAATCGTCATCCTCGTAGCCGGACAGCCGCTCATCGAAGCCGTTGACGGCATCGAAGGCGTCGCGAGAAATGACCGTCGCCGAAGGAAGTATGCACATGTCGCGCGACAGACACTCGATAATCGAGCTCCTGTCGTGATTCAATGATCTGATATGCAGAAGTTGCTTCTGAAAAACAGTGCCGTTTTCGTCCATCGCGTCGGCATCGCTGAACGACCAGCCGAGCTTCGGGTTGGCGTGAAACGGGCCGATCAGTGCTTCGACATGGCGCGGGTGCCATAGGTCGTCTTGGTCGAGAAACGCTATCAACTTGGAGCGCGACGCCCTGGCTCCCGCGTTGCGCGCCGACGACTGCCCTCCATTGGCTTTCCGCAGGAGGCAAATGCGCCGGTCTTGGCGAGCCAGCGCTTCAACCGGCTGGGCTCCGTTGTCGGTCGAGCCATCGTCAACGACGATGATCTCCGATGGCGGATGCGTCTGGGCGAAGACGCTCTCGAGGCAAGAGCTGATCCAGCGCGCGCCGTTAAAGAGCGGAATGATTGCCGCAACCGAGTCCTGCTGCATGCCTGAACCTGCGCCGCGCTTGCCGGCGTTCATCGCACGCCAACTGCGAAATCAAGTCAAGAATTGGGATGAAGATATGACGGTGCGCGCTTGACTTGTCCTTTGCCGCGGCTTGTCGGATTGTCTGCATGGGTCCGGGCGGCCACATCGTGGACGGCTACAGGTGCTTGCGGTTGCGACGATACGCGTTGCGTATCAGCATGCGCCGCCAATACGTCAGCAGGCGGCGCGACGCCGCTATTGCCGTCGGTCCTGGATCTGCCGGCCGTACCCGAGCAAGGTGCCGCCTTATCACGGCGGAAAATTCCGGGTCTATGCGCTCGACGGCGGCCAAGATCGTTTCCGCATTCTCCAGCCGCAGCGGATTGTCTCGCAACAGCTGGATTTTCAGGAACGGAACGCCCGCTTCGAGGAGCAGCTCACGCCAAAGAAGGTGCGTGGGATTGGCCCAAAGATAGCGGCCAACCAAGCCGGCCTGACTGCTGCGGTAGAGCGCGTTGTAACGAAAGCCGGCGCCGGTCAGATGCCGCGATAAAGCCACTTCACCCTGGACGATGATTTCTCGTTTGCTCATCGCGGCATATGGGCGGGAGAGGATTGCTTCCAGCGCAGGATGTCTGACCACCTCCGGCTCGAACAGCACGAGCCAGGCTTGCAGATGCGGCGCGATCTCGACGCTCTCCACGAAGCCGTAGAAATCGGCACGCCTTGAAGTCAGGCGGTCGAGCGCGGCCGGTAGACTGCCTATGGGTCCGTACACGCTGTCATTGGCGAGCAAGAGACGCCCGTCCATTGCCGCGCGGTGCTTGGCAAAGCCAACG
>JASHQS010000129.1 GCA_030038995.1 Xanthobacteraceae bacterium | reverse complement strand
GTGAAGAAGACAAACAAATTGGCGACGACGATGGTGCCGGCCAGGAACAGAAACACGACGCTCAGTCCGTAATGGTCGGCGAGGATGCCGCCGCTCACCGGACCGATCGCGGCGCCGAGCGCTTGGCTGCCGAACATGATGCCGATGCTGGTGCCGCCCTGGCGCGCCGGCGTGGCGTCCAGCAGCCACGCCTGCAGAATGGAGCGGACGGCAAACAAAAAGAAGCCGAGAAAGGCGATGAGAACCACGAAGGCGTCCGAATGGCCGGCGAACGCCATGCCAAGCAGCACCACCACGGTCATTGCCATGCTGCTGACGATGATGCGTTGGCGCCCCATCTTGTCGGAAAGGTGCCCGGCGATCGGCGTCACCGCAAAGCCGGCGGCTTGCAGCGCGAACATGCACAGGCCGACCCATTTCGGCGAATAGCCCATCTGCCGCGCCAGATAGAGCGGCAGAAACGTGAGCAGCGCGCTCTGCGTCATGGCGCGGAATGCCGAGCCGAGCGAAATCATCACCAGCGTCCGGTTCTTCAATAGTTCGCGCAGGTCTTGCAAACGCGCGCTCAGGCCGGACGCGAATGCACCGGGCCGGCGCGCCGTGCCGCCTTCGCCGCCGAGATTGAGCCCGCCGACGAAGAACAGAATCGCGCACGCCATCAGGATGCCGGGCACGATGTTGACGACCACGACATGGCGCCAGCTCATGCTTGCCAGCAGAAAACCGGCGGCCAGCGGCGCCAGCGCATCGCCGACATTGCCGCCCATGCCGTGAATCGAGACGACAAAACCCTTGCGCTGCGGAAACGACCGCGCCAGCAGCGGAATGGCGGTCGGATGCCAGAAATTGTTGCCGATGCCGACCAGCCCGGCGCAGCCGAGCAGCGTCCAGTACGAGTGGGTAAAACCCATCAAGAGGTAGGGCGCGCCGACCCAGCACAGCGCCAGCGCCATCAAGAGCCCCTTGCGCGGCACCGCGTCGGCAATCATCCCGCCCGGCACGTTGGACAGCGATCCGCAGACGAACCGGCAGGTGAGAATCGAGCCGATCTCCTCGTAGCTCAAGCCGAGTTCGTTGCCGATCAGCGGCAGCAGCAGATAAAAGGTGGCCGGATACCAATGCGTGAGCATATGGCCGAACGAGATCAGCCACACGTCGGCAAACGGCCGCGAGGTCTTTGCCGCAATGGCGGAGGCACGGGCGGAAATTTCAAGCGCAGTCATTGCGGGGGGTCGTTCCGCCTGAGGCGAGCGAGCCGGCCGAGATATCGATTTCAGCCCCGGGGACTATGCACGCATGGCATTGTTTTCTGTCAAGAAATTTTGCCGAACCGTTCAGGTCGGGCATGCGCTTTCAGCGCAGGCCGGCCGCAAATGCGCATGGCCGACCCGCCGAGCCGCGGAAAAAGGGAAGACGGCGCAGCCGCCCCGAGGCCGCACCACCGCCCGCGCGACACGCGGGTCGCGTTCTCGTCGCGGGCGCGATTACGCTAAACACTTTACCGCAGGGAGCTATGATCTAAATCACAGGCGCCGCTTTACGCTGCCGCCGCGCGCTTCTTGAGAACTTCGCGCTTGAGCTCACGAACTCGCGGCGACAACGCGCTGTCCTTGGCCTTGAGCAGGAAGGCGTCGAGGCCGCCGCGGTGGTCGACCGTTTTCAGCGCATTGGCCGAAACCCGCAGCCGGACCGAGCGGCCCAGCGCTTCCGACATCAGCGTCACATTGAGCAAATTGGGCAGAAAGCGCCGCTTGGTTTTGCGGTTCGAATGGCTGACGCGATGGCCGATCTGGCGCGTCTTTCCGGTCAGCTCGCAACGCCACGGCATGGTCGTGATTCCTCTGAATTTTCCGCGCCCGGTGGCGACTGGAAACGACGGTCGGTGAAGGTTTGGCAGCCTATAGTGTGGCTTCCAGGTAACCGTCAAGCGCGCCACTCACTCGAGGTTATGCAAAAACCACAGAAACGACGTAATCGGCGACAAGAGAGATTTGCCAAATTCTACACCGGCGTGCATTGGCCGGTGTTCCGTTGCGCCGCCAGTGCCCGATTGCTTGAGCTCCATGGGTCGGAATTAATTTCAAGGACAAAGCGTGTTGGCCCTGCCCGGTTGCTTGCCCCGCCATGACAAGTCCAGCGTGCCGGCCGCTGTGGCCGCGGCGGCCTGCCTCTTAGCCTGCTTCTTGGCGGCCCTCGCGGCGGACGCGAGCCACGTTGCGTGCGCGCAGGGCCGGCTCGAGGCCGAATACGTGGCCACCATTTCGGGCATCCCGATCGGCCACGGCAATTGGGTGGTGGAGATTTCCGACCACGCCTACACGGCCGCAGCGAGCGGGGCGACGGCAGGGGTTTTGAAGTTCTTTTCCGGCGCCCGCGGCACCGGCGCCGCGCGGGGAACGATGGGCGGCGCCGGCCTGGTTCCGACCAGCTATGCGGCGACGATCGTCGACGACCGCCATGTTGACGAGGTGCACATCTGGCTTGCCGGCGGCAACGTGACGAATTTCAGCGCCGAGCCGCCGCTCTTGCCGCTTCCCGACCGCATCCCCGTCACCGAGGCCGATCGCCGCGGCGTGGTCGATCCGATGACCTCGGCGCTCTCGCGCGTCGGCGGCGGCGGCGACCCGGTCAGTCCGGCGGCATGCCAGCGCAAAGTTGCCGTATTCGACGGCCGGGTCCGCTACGACCTGCACAGCGAATTCAAGCGCATCGAAACCGTCAAGGCGGAACGCGGATACGAAGGACCCGCCGTGGTTTGCGCGCTGTATTTCCAGCCGATTTCCGGCTATGTCCCCGACCGCGCGGCAGTCAAATACCTGATAGAATTGCATGACGCGGAAGTATGGCTGGCCCCGATTGCCGGCACGCGGGTGCTGGTGCCGTTCCGCGTTTCAATGCCGACGCCGCTCGGCCCCGGCGTTTTGCAGGCGAAACAGTTCGTCACCGTCGCCCAGCCGGCGCATGCCGTTGCCAAGACCCCGTGATTGGAACGCGCATAGGCGCCGACGCCGGTTGCGTTCGCGGCTGCCGCCGCGGCACCAGCGCGCCGCTATTCCCCATTATCCACAGGAGAGGTACCCTTGACTCTTTGCGGAATCGTGATCACACGCGCCGTTAACCCTTTGGGCGTGGATGGCCGGCACGAAAAACACCTTCAACACCCGATGTGGTATTGTGTTGTCTCGACCTTTCCATATCTCGCGGTGAACAAAGTCGAACAACTTGCGAGTCAGCGATTCGGCCGCGATTCGTTCCAGACTCGTTCCACACCTTAAGCACAAGAAAAGCGGGCAACCTTGCAGCGTCGCGTTGTGATACAAATAGGGCCTCGCCGTTGCCGCCAGCCGACCTGCCGGACCGAAGCCCCCCGCTAGACGACGTGAATGCCGGGCCATTGAATGCCGATTTCGTTTTCGCCGCCTGCCGATCGTGAGTTGCGTGCCCGCGGTGCCGGCGTCACCGCCGTCCTCGGACCGACCAACACGGGAAAAACCCACCTCGCCATCGAGCGGATGCTGGCGCATTCGTCGGGGCTGATCGGGCTGCCGCTGCGGCTTCTGGCGCGCGAGGTCTATAACCGCGCGGTCGAACGGGCCGGCGCCGATGCGGTGGCGCTCGTCACCGGCGAGGAGAAGATCAAGCCGCCCAATCCGCGCTTCTGGGTGGCCACCGTCGAGGCCATGCCGCGCGATCTCGACACGGCTTTCGTGGCGGTGGACGAAATCCAGCTCGCCGCCGATTTCGAACGCGGGCACGTCTTCACCGACCGCATGCTGCATCGGCGCGGCCGCGAGGAAACGCTGGTGCTCGGCGCCGCCACGATGCGGCCGATCGTGGAGCGGCTGTTACCCGGCGCCAGCATCGTCAGCCGGCCGCGGCTGTCGCAACTGAGCTTCGCCGGCGAGAAGAAGCTCACGCGCCTGCCGCGCCGCTCCGCCATCGTCGCCTTCTCGACCGAGGAAGTTTACGCCATCGCCGAACTGATCCGCCGCCAGCGCGGCGGCGCGGCCGTCGTTCTTGGCGCGTTGTCGCCGCGTACGCGCAACGCCCAGGTCGATCTCTATCAAGGCGGCGAAGTCGATTACCTGGTGGCGACCGACGCCATCGGCATGGGGCTCAATCTCGACGTCGACCACATCGCGTTTGCCTCCGATCGAAAATTCGACGGCTATCAATTCCGTAAGCTCAGCCCCTCGGAATTTGCCCAGATCGCCGGGCGCGCCGGGCGCGCGACGCGCGATGGCACTTTCGGCACCACCGGCCGCTGTCCGCCATTCGAAACCGAGCTTGCCCAGGCGCTCGAATCCCACACGTTCGAGCCGGTGAAGCTCGTGCAGTGGCGCAACACCGATCTCGATTTTTCCTCGATCGGCGCCTTGCAGGCGACGCTGGCGGCGGCGCCGACCGAAAGCGTGCTCGCGCGCGCTCCAGTCGCCGAGGATATTCTGGTCCTGGAGCACGCCGCGCGGGAAGATGATGTGCGGGCGCTTACCAGCACGCGCGCCGACGTCGAGCGCTTATGGGACGTCTGCCAGATTCCCGACTACCGCAAGATCGCGCCGGCCAACCACGCCGAACTGGTCGTCACCGTCTACGGCTTCCTGATGCGCGACGGCCGCATCGATACCGACTGGTTCGGCGGTCAGGTGGCGATGGCCGATCGTACCGATGGCGACATCGATACGTTGTCGACCAGGATCGCCCATATCCGAACCTGGACGTTTGCGGCCAATCGTCCGGATTGGCTCGACGATCCGGAATATTGGCAAGAGGTGACGCGCGCCGTCGAAGATAAGCTCTCCGACGCGCTGCACGAACGGCTCACCGAGCGCTTCGTCGACCGCCGTACCAGCGTGCTGATGCGCCGCCTGCGCGAGAACGCCGACCTCGAGCCGCAAATCAACAAGACCGGCGAAGTCGTGGTCGAGGGCCACCTCATCGGCCGCCTCGACGGGTTCGTCTTCGTGCCCGAGGCGGCGTCCGGCGGATCGGACGCGAAGGCGCTGCACAACGCCGCCCAAAAGGCGCTTGCCGGCGAAATCGCCGCCCGCGGCACACGGCTCGCGGCTGCGCCCGATGAGCAATTTGTCCTGGCCTCCGAGGGCGTGATCCGCTGGACCGGCGCGCCGGTCGGCAAGCTGTTCGCGGGCGAGGAGCTTTTGCATCCGCGCGTGCGCCTGATTGCCGACGAGCAGTTGACCGGCGCGCCGCGCGATGCCGTGCAGGAGCGGCTCGACCGCTGGCTCAAGGCCCATGTCGAGAAGATGCTGGGTCCGCTGTTCGAGCTTTCGGCCGCCGCCGATGTGAGCGGCATTGCACGCGGCGTAGCCTTCCAATTGGTCGAGGCGCTCGGCGTGCTCGACCGGGGCAAGGTTGCGGACGAGGTCAAAGGATTGCAGCAGCCCGAACGGGCCAGCCTGCGCAGATATGGCGTGCGCTTCGGCGCGTATCACATCTACGTTCCGGCGCTGCTCAAGCCGGGACCCCGCGCGCTTGCCGTGCAGCTCTGGGCGCTCGCCCGTGAAGAAGCGCAGACGCAAGGCATGGGCGATCTGTTGCATCTGGCCGGCAGCGGCCGCACCTCGATTCCGGCCAATGGCGAGATCGATGCGGCGCTCTATCGCATGGCCGGCTACCGGGTGTGCGGCGAGCGCGCGGTCAGGGTCGATATCCTCGAACGGCTTGCCGACCTGATCCGGCCGGCGCTGGCCTGGCGCGAGGGAACCCTGGGGCCGAAGCCGGCCGCGGCCTTCCCGGGCGGCGGCTTTACCGTCGTCAACGGCATGACCTCGTTGATCGGCGCCGCCGGCGAGGATTTCGCCTCGGTGTTGCGCTCACTCGGCTATCGCATGGAACGGCGGCCGAAGCCGCCCGAACCGCCAGCGCCGGAGCAAGAGGTGGAAAAGGCGACCGAAGGCGCCGCCCCATCGGACGCGGCGGCTCCCTCGAGCCAGACCGCAGCTTCCGACACTGGTTCGGTATCGCCCGAATTGCCCTTGCCTGCATCGACCGAACCGCCATCGTCTGCCGACGAGCCGCCTGTGTGCATCGCTGCCGACGAGCCGCAGGCGGCGCACACGACCGGGGCTTACCCCGACGAGCCGACGCCGGAACCAGTCGTCGCCGCCGACCTCGCCGAAAGCGCTGACGGCGCCACGGCGGCCATGCCGCAGGAGACCGCCAGCGCAATAGCCGCCGAGATTGCAACAGCGCAAACGCCCGCTGCGGCAGAACCAGTCCTGGTAGAGGTATGGCGGCCTAGCCGGTCGGATAGACCCCGACGTCCGCGCGAGCGCCGCCGCGACAGCCGCGACAAGCTCCGCACCGCGGCACAGGACCAAGCGGCAGTTTCGGCCAAGCACGCTCAGGAACAAGTTGCGGAAGCGTCCGCCGAACAGGCCACCGGCGCTGCGTCCGCAACGCCGGAACGGCTCCCACGTCACCGTCAACGCCAAGAGGGCGA
Organism: Xanthobacteraceae bacterium; assembly: GCA_030038995.1. Classification (GTDB taxonomy): domain Bacteria; phylum Pseudomonadota; class Alphaproteobacteria; order Rhizobiales; family Xanthobacteraceae; genus BOG-931. The sequence continues at coordinate 408 of JASHQS010000129.1, read as the reverse complement.
GCATCGCCGGGACCGCCCCGACCGGCCGCGGCGCGAGCAAGACCGCCGGCCGCCGCGGCCGCCGCGGCCGCCGCGCTTCGAGCGCCGCGAACGGGAAAAGGTGCCCGATCCGAACTCCCCGTTCGCCAAGCTCGCCGCGCTCAAGGCTCAACTCGAGGCCGAGGCCAAGGAGCGTCGCTGAGTGTCGGCCGCAATCGATCGGCAACGCATTGACCGCTGGCTCTGGCATGCCCGCCTGGTGCGCACCCGCGGCGCCGCGGCAACGCTGGCCGGTTCGGGTTACGTGCGGGTCAATGGCCTACGCATCGACGCACCCGGCCGTCTGGTGCGTGCCGGCGACGTCGTTACGGTTGCGCTGGAACGCAGCGTGCGCGTGATCAAAGTCCGCGGATTTCGCGAGCGCAGGGG
>JASHQS010000128.1 GCA_030038995.1 Xanthobacteraceae bacterium | reverse complement strand
TCGCGCGTGGTGTCCAAACGGCTCAACGACGGCGTCGGCTTCCTGATGCGCAAGAACAAGGTCCCCGTCATCTGGGGCGAGGCGACAATCGACGCGCCTGGCAAGATAACGGTGAAGGCAAGCAAGAGCGAGGCACCGAAAGGCGCGCTCGGACCGGGCTCGTATGAAGCAAAGCACATCATTATCGCCACCGGCGCCCGGCCGCGCGTGCTGCCCGGCATCGAGCCGGACAAGAAGCTGATCTGGACCTATTTCGAGGCCATGGTGCCCGACCGCATGCCGAAATCGCTGCTCGTCATCGGCTCGGGCGCCATCGGCATCGAGTTTGCCTCGTTCTATCGCACGCTCGGCGCCGAGGTGACGGTGGTGGAAATCCTGCCGCAAATCCTCCCCGCCGAAGACGCCGAGATCGCCGCCTTCGCGCGCAAGAGTTTCGCGAAGCAGGGCATCAAGATTTACACCGGCGCCAAAGTGACGAAGCTCGACAAAAAGGCCGACAGCGTCACCGCGACCATCGACGACGGCAAGGGCGGCGCGCAGACGCTCACTGTCGAGCGCGTCATTTCCGCGGTCGGCGTGGTCGGCAACATCGAAAATCTCGGCCTGGAAAAGCTCGGCGTGAAGACCGAACGCGGCGCCATTGTCACCGACGGCGCCTGCAAGACCAACGTGCCGGGCATTTACGCCATCGGCGACGTCGCCGGGCCGCCGCTTCTCGCCCACAAGGCCGAGCACGAAGGCGTCATCTGCGTCGAGGCCATCAAGGGTTTGCATCCGCATCCGATGGACAAGCGGCTTATTCCCGGCTGCACCTATTGCTCGCCGCAGATCGCCTCGGTGGGCCTGACCGAACAGGCCGCCAAGGAGCAGAAACGCGACATCCGCGTCGGCCATTTTCCGTTCGTTGGCAACGGCAAGGCGATCGCGCTCGGCGAAGACCAGGGCATGGTCAAGGTCATTTTCGACAAGCAGACCGGCCAGCTCCTCGGCGCGCACATGATCGGCGCCGAGGTCACCGAGCTCATTCAGGGCTACGTGGTGGCGATGAACCTGGAAACCACCGAAGAAGAATTGATGCACACCGTGTTCCCGCATCCGACGTTGTCGGAAATGATGAAGGAAGCGGTGCTCGACGCGTATGGACGGGTGCTGAATATTTGAGTCACGTCATTCCGGGGCCGAGCGCAGCGAGGAACCCGGAATCCATAACCACTGCCGGTGCGGGTCCTCTCAAGCCGGGATTATGGATTCCGGGCTCGCCGCTTCGCGGCGCCCCGGAATGACGGTCTTACGCGACCAGCCCCGCCATCGGCTTGACCGCGGCGCTGCCGGGAAACACGTTCTCCGCAAGCGCCCGCTCGTCGGCGCGCAGGTGATCTTTCAGCAAACCCTTGAGCACGGCGCGCAGGTCGGCGGTCGCCGCCAGATCGCGGCTCTGGTAGAGAGCGGCGGGCTTCAGCCCCGGCCAGTCGGCGATGACGCGGCCGCCTTTGAGCGCACCGCCGGCCAGGAGCGCGACCGTGCCGGTGCCATGGTCGGTGCCTTCGGTGCCGTTGATGTGCGCGGTGCGGCCGAACTCGGTCATCAGCGCGACCGCCGTTTCCCGCCACGCCGGACCCATATTGGTCTTGACCGCGGCGAGCGCATCGTCGAGCGCGCCGAGCAATTGCGACAGCCGGCCCTTGGCGATGCCTTCGTTGAAATGCGTGTCCCAGCCGTCGAGCGCCAACGCGCCGACGCGCGGCCCGTCCGGCTGCGCCAAAAATTTCGCCGCGGTGCCGGCGACCTCGGCAAAATAGGCGCGCACCTGCCCCGGCCCGCGTAGCGGTTTGCCGCCGGCATTAGCCATCGCGCCGGCATGTTCGATGACTTTGAGCCGGTCGTTTTCGTCCAGTACGGCGGCGAGCTTCGGGTCGGTATGGCGGTAGAGGTCGAGCAGGCGATGCACCGTATCGGCACTCGCCGGCAGGCCACGCTGCGGCGCCCACGACAGGATCGGCGCGGGGCCGCGCACCACGAGCGGCGTCACTGGGCCGACGCCGAGCGCCTTGCTGCCGTTCGGGTCGACGCGGCCGCCGCTCGCCAGCCCGGCAAGGGCGCGGTTGAGCCAGCCGCTAGCGGCGACCGCCGGCTTCGGCAGGCCGCTTTCCAAAACGTCCTGGCCATCGAAATGCGAGCGCTCGCGGTACGGCGTCGCGCAGGCGTGGACGATGATCGCCTCCCGCGCCGCGAACATGCGATACAGGTTCGGCATCGCCGGATTGAGCGCGAAGAAATCGTTGAGCTTGAGCGCCGGCGTTGCGCCGTCGAGGGTGAGCGCATTGTCGCCGCGCAGCGCCACCCAGCCGGGGTCGCCGAAAGGCGCGACCGTCGCGAGGCCATCGAGCGCGCCGCGCAGGATGAAGGCCAAAAAGCGCGGATCGCGGCCTTCGGCGCGCGCGAGCTTCGGCAGATAAGCCCAGGCGAACAGCGTGCCGGACGCGAGCAACACCTGGCGCCGCGAGGGCGCGTGCAACGGGCGCATCGTCATCTCCGCAAGAATTCCGGCGCCATCAAAAGGAGCGCCACGGCCTGGCTGCGGCTTTCCGCGCGCGCGACGGTGTCGCGCGTTTCGCTCGAAGCGAGCGGACCGAGGCTGTCGTCAAGCAAGGCGAGCGGATCGCGTTGACCGGCGATTCGGCCGGCAAACTCATTGGCGAGGTCGAGGCGACGCGGCACGCCATCGATCCAGGCGGCTTCGCGGTCGGAAAAACCGTTCGGCGCCGGCGGCCGCCACAGCGCTTCGCCCAACGTTGCCTGCGCGCCCATGAGACGGGCGATCGGAATGGCCGATGGCGCGCCGGCCAAGCGCAGCGCGCCCGCAATCCATTCCGAGGGTTTTTTCAGCTTGGTGCGCCGCGGCGTCCACGATTCGTCGGCCGTGACCAGGGTTTTCGCGACTTGCTTGAGGTCGCCCGAGCTGTCGTGAAACGTCTTCTCGAGCTTACCGACCAGCGCCGGCGGCGGCTCATCGGCGACGAAGTGCGCCGCGAGTTGTTCGGCGATATGCCGCGCCGTTGCCGGATGGCGCGCCAGGTCGGCGAGCACGGCGCGGCCTTGGCCGACGCCGGTATCCGGATAGCTTCTGCCGAGCACGGTCTGCAGGCCGGGCTCGTGCAGCAGCTTGTCGAAGACGAACTCGCCGCCATGCAGCGGCTCGCTCGGCGGCAACCACGTCCAGCCGGTCAAGACCTTGGCGAAGTTGGTGACATCGGCCTGCGAGTAGCCGCTGCGCGCCCCGAGCGTGTGCAATTCAAGGGTCTCGCGCGCCAAATTCTCGTTCAGGCCCTTGTCGCGATCAATGCCGGCGATCGAATTCGGCCCGATGGATTCGACGTTGTCGAGATAGAGCAGCATGGCCGGATGGCTTTCGACGGCCTGCAGCATGTCGGCAAAACGGCCGAGCACGTGCGGCCGGATCGCCTCCCGCTCGTAGGGTCCGGCCATCGCCTCGACCTTGTCCGCCGAGATGCAGAAATGATTGGACCAGAACCAGACCAGCCGCTCGACAAAGCCGATGTCGGCGCCGGTCGCAATGTCGAGGCGAGCCTCCGCCTCGTCCTGCATGAGCCGCGCCGGCAATGCCGACATGGCCGGCTGGAGCTTTGGCGCCGGCAGTTCAACGGCGGTCAAAGAGGCAGATTTTGCGCCCGCCAACATCGCCAATCGCTCTTGCTCTTGCTTTTTGGCGCGCTTGGCGAGCTTCTGCCGCGCCCGTTGCTCGGCATGAAAGGCGAAGACGGCACGCACCGCTTGCGGGCTCGACGGCAAGTTTGCTGTGGCGAGTTGGCCGGCTCGCGGCCCCTCGAGATCGGCGAGCAAGGCGCCGCGCGGATCGTTGGCAATCGCGGCGATGGCGGCGCCGGCAGGGCCGAAACCGAAGCGATGCAACGCCAACGCCGCCGCTTGCTTGCCACGAGGAGTCAAAACGAATCTCCCGTTATTGCCTGGGCGTGCCTGAAGCTGGTTCTTCCAATGTGGCAGAAATTCCGTCGTAGCGTAATGAAATCGCGCGAAATTTTCTTACATTTTGTTCATCGGGCGGCAGCTTCGCCGGAGCCGTGGAGCGCGCCGTCTGGCCGCTTGCGGCAAAGCAGCACGGCTCGTAAGTATCCGACGATAGCGGCTCGGGAATTTGCCAAGACGAGCCGGCCGAAATGGAACCCGGATGGCCATTGTCATCGACACGCTGCGCGAGGCCGGGCGCTTGCGCCATCCCGAAAAGGCGCATCGGCCCGACCAGCCGGTGCTGCCCAAACCGGACTGGATTCGCGTCAAGGCGCCGGTGTCGCCGGGCTATTTCGCCACGCAGCGCATCGTGCGGGACAACGGCCTGCACACGGTCTGCGAGGAGGCCGGCTGCCCCAATATCGGCGAGTGTTGGGAGAAAAAGCACGCCACCTTCATGATCATGGGCGACACCTGCACGCGGGCCTGCGCGTTCTGCAACGTCAAGACCGGCCTGCCCGGCCGGCTCGATCCCGCCGAGCCGGAGCACGTCGCGCAAGCCACGCAAAAACTCGGCCTCGCCCACGTCGTCGTCACCTCTGTCGACCGCGACGATCTCGACGACGGCGGCGCCGCGCATTTTGCCGCCGTGATCCGCGCCATCCGCGCGCGCTGCCCGAAAACCACGATCGAGGTTTTGACGCCGGATTTTTTGCGCAAGGACGGCGCCGTCGAAACCGTGGTCGCGGCGGGTCCCGACGTGTTCAACCACAATCTCGAGACCGTGCCGTCAAAATATCTGACGGTGCGGCCCGGCGCGCGCTACTTCGCCTCGATCCGCCTGTTGCAGCGCGTCAAGGACATCGACCCGCGCATGTTCACCAAATCCGGCATCATGGTCGGCTTGGGCGAAGAACGCAACGAAGTGCTGCAGGTGATGGACGATCTGCGCGCCGCGGAGGTGGATTTTCTGACCATCGGCCAGTATCTGCAGCCCTCGCGCAAGCACCATGCGGTGATGCGCTTCGTGCCGCCGGATGAATTCGCCGCGCTCGCGGCGGTCGCCTATGCCAAGGGGTTTTCACTCGTCTCCGCAAGCCCGCTGACCCGTTCGTCGCATCATGCTGGCGACGATTTCGCCCGATTGAAGGCGGCGCGGGCGGCGCGTTTTTGATTGATTGATGCCGCAATTCTCCACCACGCGCCGGGTGCAGCACTCCGCTTCCGACATGTTCGATCTTGTCGCCGACGTCGAGCGCTATCCGCAATTCGTGCCGCTGTGTCAGTCGCTCGCCGTGCGTCGGCGCACCAAGGACGGCGAGGGCAGGGAGGTCGTCGTCGCCGACATGACGGTCGCCTACAAATTCATCCGCGAAACCTTTACCAGCCGGGTGACGCTCGACCGCACCAACCTCTCGATCCTGGTCGAATATCTGGAAGGGCCGTTCCGGCGCATGAACAATCGCTGGAGCTTCCGCCCGGTGAGCGAGAACAGTTGCGAGGTGGAGTTTTTCCTGGCCTACGAATTGCGCAGCCGCGCGCTCGCGGTGCTGATGGGCAGCGTATTCGATGCCGCGTTCCGCCGCTTCGCCGCCGCTTTCGAGCGCCGCGCCGACCAGGTTTACGGCGCGCAGCCGGCATAGCGGTGCATCGGTAACCGGCGCGCACAAGTCGCGTCCGGAACACAAGCTTCAGTCCTTTTAGGATTGCCTGACCATAAGCGCGCCGCGCCGCCGGCCAAAGCGGCCGAGCACCCGATGCTCAAGGCCGCCTTTACGTGTTGGCGCCGACCGTGGCGTTTGTGATTTTTGCCTTACGCCGCGCTGTTGCGCGTGCGGTAAAAGCCGAGCACGTCGCGGGCGGTCGTAGCCTGCAGGCGATGAAAGCTCGCCGTGGCGTGCTGGAGCTCCTGGTCGGAGAGGCCGCGGGCGCCGGCCTTCATCAGCAAAATCGCCTTGGCGGTGTTCCAGGAAAAGCCCGCAAGCTTCGCCAGAATGACCAGGACGTCGCTGCCCGGCGCCAACAGCGCGCGCTCGACCACGTCGCTCTGCACGCTGCAGATCAGCGCCAGCGCCACCGCGGTTTCGGCAAGCCGCCCCTCGCGGACGAAGCGGCCGACCTCGGCTTCGCCGAGCTTGCCGGCCCGATGCATGATTTCGACCGAGGCGAGCGCGGCTGCGTAGTTCGCCGACAGCGTCTGCGCGTCGTTGCTCAGCCCGCTGGAAATCTCGTTCACCACGCCCTCGATCGCGGACGTGTCGCCGAGATTTTCGGCAACGAGCCTGGCGCGCACCGCCGCCGACGCCTGCTCGATCAGGCGCTGAAAATGTTGCCGCGGCAGGTCGGCACGGGTGCCGACCAGGAGCGCGAGCCGGTCGTCGCCGACCGCGCGCTTGAGCAGCATGCGAAAACCGGCATAGGAAATGCGCGCCGAGTGGTTCTTGGAGACCGAATGCACGACCTCGCGGTCGCCGCGCGTCACCAGGACGTCGGTCACTGCTTCGCTCAAATTGTTGCGCTGCGAGATCGCCACCAGATGCTGCTGGCTCTTGCTGTTGGCATTGGCGACGAGATCGGAATCGTTGAGGCATTCCGACTCGCGCAGGAGCGGCCCCGCCACCTCGATGTTGTCGTCGAAGGCAAGCTTGCGCACCACGCCGACCGGCGCATTGCGAGCGCCGGCGAGCCGCGACGCCAGCTTGGCGCGCGCCATCGGCTCGATCGCCGCGGCCAGCTTGGCGATCACCTCATCGAACAACTCGATTTGTTCGCTCGAATAGCGCGAGGCGCCGGCGAAGAACAGGTCGGTGACGCGCGTCAGCATTTCAACGCGATGGGACGCGCCGCCGCTTGCCAGCGCGCGTTCGAGATCCTCGATCAGTGAATCCGTCAATGTCATGCGGGCCTGCAATCTTCTAAAACGCCTGCACCATGGATGCGAGCGCTAAAGAAAGGCTTCTCGGCTCAAATTATTCGAAGATGCTCGTCGACTTCCGCTGCCGTCGTAAACACGCGATTAACGCTGCGGCTGCCGCGCCGCACTCAAAAAGAAGCGCGCAGTTTACTTTTCGGGCCTGGATCGCATGTTCATCATGCTGGTTAGAGCTCCTTCAACAGTTGTAGCTTAGGTTGAAGCCTCCTCGGCATCGGTGCCAGCCATGGCAGAGCACAAGAAACGCCGCTTCCGCCGTAAGGCTTTCGAACGCGTGGCGGCGCTCGATTGCGGCGACGGCTCGGCTGCCACGAACTGCGAAGGGCTCGACATTTCCGAGGGCGGCGCACGGCGGGCGAATTAGGGCTGCAATTTCCTCAAGCCTGAGCACCCAGCGCTGCCGCGCGGCGCGACGCCGCCGTTCACTGCGTCAGCGCCAGCAGCATGGCCAAAGCCTCGGCGACCGAGCGTTCGCGCACGCGGCGCCGGCCGATTTTGCCAAAGAGTCTGCGGCGCTGCAGGCGGCGCCCGTCGCGGCTCGCGGCGGCGAAATGAACGAGGCCGACCGGCTTGTGCGCCGAGCCGCCGCCCGGACCGGCGATGCCGGTAATCGACACCGCGAGATCCGCCGGCGAGTGCTCAAGCGCGCCCGCCGCCATCGCCGCCGCCGTTTCGGCGCTGACCGCGCCGTGCCGCTTGAGCGTTGCCGCCGGCACGCCAAGCATCGCCTGCTTCGCGGCATTGGAATAGACCACAAAACCGCATTCCACGACGTCGGAGGAGCCGGCAATTTCCGTCAATGCCGCGGCCACGAGGCCGCCGCTGCAGGATTCCGCCGTGGCGATCCGCCATTTACGCACACGGCATGCCGCGAGCAGTTTGGCGGCCGCCGCGCGCAGCTTGCGGTCGATCATGCGCCGCTCCACGGCAGCCGCAGCGTCGCCGTCGCCATGGCAAAAATTCCCTCGCCGCGTCCGGTGAATCCGAGCTTTTCGCTGGTCGTCGCCTTGACCGCCACGCGATCGACGGAAATGCCGGCGATCGCGGCGATGCGGGCACGCATGGCGTCGCGATACGGTGACACGCGCGGCGCTTCGCAGACGATGGTGACGTCGAGATGGCCGATACGGCCGCCGCGGGCGCGCACGCGCTCGCAGGCGAAGGCGAGAAAGCGGTCCGACGAGGCGCCGCGCCATTGCGGATCGCTCGGTGGAAAGTGCTGGCCGATGTCGCCCTCGGCAAGCGCGCCCAGAATGGCGTCGACCAGCGCATGCAGCGCCACGTCGGCGTCGGAATGGCCGGTGACGCCGCGACGGTGCGGGATACGCACGCCGCCGAGCATGACGTGATCGCCGTCGGCGAAGGCGTGCACGTCAAAACCGTTGCCGGTGCGCACGTCGGCGAGCGCAGCGGCCTGCACGAGTTCAGCGCGAGCAAAATCGTCGTTCGTGGTCAATTTCACATTGCCGGCCTCGCCCTCGAACACGCTGACGCGGTGACCGGCCCATTCGGCGAGCGCGGCATCGTCGGTAAAATCGTCGCGGCCGGCGGCCTCGGCGCGGCAATGGGCGTCGGCGATCAACGCGAAAGCGAACGCCTGCGGTGTCTGCACCGTGCGCAGCCGGCGGCGGTCGAGCGTTTCGGTCACCGCCGAGTTTTGATCGACGGCCTTCACCGTATCGGCGATGGCGAGGCCGGGTATCGCGGCGCCGTATCGTCTGGCCGCTCCGATGGCGCGGGCGATCAAGCCGCCGGTGAGGAACGGCCGCGCCGCGTCGTGGATCAGAACGAGCTCGGGGGCCTGTGACTGCAACGCTTGCAGGCCGGCGCGGACCGAAATCTGCCGCGTCGCACCGCCCGAGACCGGTTCCCGGAGCTTGCCAAGGCCGGCGCTGGCGGCGCGAAACAAAGCAGCGTCCGCGGGATGGATGACCGGCTGCAGAACGTCGATCTCCTCATGGCCGCAGAAAGCGGCAAGCGTCGCCCGGATGGCCGGCGTGCCGGCCAGCGCCCGATATTGCTTCGGAACCGTACCGCCGACGCGTTCGCCTCGGCCTGCGGCCACGATGACGGCCGCGACAATGCCCATCGACCAGCCTCCATTTTTCCTTCCGCTGCCGCTTTAGCGCATGTGCGAGCATGTGCGAATGGGTGGTGGCGACAATCCGGCAATGGCCAATCTCCCCCGATGGGGGATTATTCACAGGCCAAAAATATTGCACTGCAGCACTTGCGTGCGGCCGCGTTTTGGCTAAACTATATGCAATTCGACGGACAGCCTATTTCGTGTGCACATGCTCTTCCAACCTCTTCTGTCCAGCCAAATTGTTTGCTCCCCCGCCTTCGACGCCTTGGCGGAACCCGCCTGGTCGCGTCCACGGCAGCACGAATCATGAGCACATCCGAACCGCTGCTCATGGTTTCGCCAGCCGAAGCAGTGCTCAATGCGCTGCCGCATCCGGTTATCGTCGTGGCGCCTGACGGCAAGGTGGTGGATGCCAACGCCGCCGCGGAATCGTTTTTCGAAGTCTCGCTGCCGCTGCTGCGCCGGCAGGCGCTGCGCGATCTGGTGCCGTTCGGCAGTCCATTGCTCACGCTGGTCGAGCAGGTGCGCGGCCGCGGCGCCGCGGTCAACGAATACAAGGTCGATCTCGGCACGCCGCGCAATCCGGGCGAGCGGCTGGTCGACCTGCACGTGGCGCCGCTGCCCGAACAGCTCGATTGCGTGGTGGTGATGCTGCAGGAGCGCACCATCGCCGACAAGATGGACCGCCAGCTCACCCATCGCGGCGCCGCGCGCTCGGTGATCGCGCTCGCCGCCATGCTGGCGCACGAGATCAAGAACCCGCTGTCCGGCATTCGCGGCGCCGCGCAATTGCTCGAGCAATCGGTCGAGGACGACGACCGCACGCTGACCCGGCTCATCTGCGACGAAGCCGACCGCATCGTGAAGCTGGTCGACCGCATGGAAGTGTTCGGCGACGAGCGGCCGGTGGAGCGCGAGCCGATCAACATTCACGTCGTGCTCGACCACGTCAAGCGGCTGGCGCAATCCGGCTTCGCCCGCAACGTCAAGTTCGCCGAGGATTACGATCCGTCGCTGCCGCCGGTCCTGGCGAACCGCGATCAGCTGGTCCAGGTGTTTCTCAACCTCATCAAGAATGCCGCCGAGTCGATCGGCGACAACGCGGCCGGCGGCGAGATCGCGCTGACCACGGCGTTCCGGCCGGGCGTGCGGCTGTCGCTGCCCGGCGCCAGGACCCGGGTCTCGCTGCCGCTCGAATTCTGCGTGCGCGACAACGGCCCCGGCGTTCCCGATGAGCTTTTGCCGCATCTGTTCGACCCGTTCGTCACGACCAAGCCGACCGGCTCGGGCCTCGGCCTGGCGCTGGTCGCCAAAATCGTTGGCGATCACGGCGGCATCATCGAATGCGAGTCGCAGGCGCGCCGCACCACGTTTCGCGTCCTCATGCCGAAATACATCCCGACTGAAGAAGGCGCCGGGCCGGACGGCGGCCGCAAACCATAGGAAGCAGCGATGCCTACGGGAAGCATTCTCGTCGCCGATGACGACGCGGCGATCCGGACCGTCCTCAATCAGGCGCTGTCGCGCGCCGGCTACGAGGTGCGCTCGACCGGCAACGCCGCGACGCTGTGGCGCTGGATCAGCCAGGGCGAGGGCGATCTGATCATCAGCGACGTGCTGTTGCCTGACGAGAGCGCGTTCGATCTGTTGCCGCGCATCAAGAAGGCACGGCCCGAACTGCCGATCGTGATCATGAGCGCGCAGAACACGTTCATGACCGCGATCCGCGCCTCCGAGCGCGGCGCCTACGAATATCTGCCAAAACCGTTCGATCTGAAAGAACTGATCGCTATCGTCGGCCGCGCGCTGTCGGAGCCGAAGGAGCGGCCGCGGCCGGCCGACAAGCCGGACGATTTCGAATCCATTCCGCTGGTCGGCCGCTCGCCGGCCATGCAGGAAATCTACCGCGTGCTGGCGCGGCTGATGCAGACGGATTTGACCGTCATGATCGCCGGCGAGTCCGGCACCGGCAAGGAGCTGGTGGCGCGCGCGCTGCACGATTACGGCAAGCGCCGCAGCGGTCCCTTCGTCGCCATCAACATGGCGGCTATACCGCGCGACCTCATCGAATCCGAACTGTTCGGCCACGAGAAGGGTGCGTTCAC
>JASHQS010000127.1 GCA_030038995.1 Xanthobacteraceae bacterium | reverse complement strand
ACAGCATCGGAAGGATAGGCCGCATCATCGACATAGATACGGATAATCTCAATCAACATACGCGCTACCTTGGCCGACTGGACTATAGGCGGGCACAAAATAAGAGGACTGCACACGAAGTCGATTAGAAAAAACGTACTGCACTGTAAGGTTTTGGGTCGCAGAACGGCGTGGCGCCGGTCATCATCTCCGCGATGAGCCGGCCGGTGGCCGGACCCAGCGTGAGGCCCCAATGGGCGTGGCCGTAAGCGAGCCACAGCCCGCGCTGATTTGGCGCCCGCCCGATCACCGGCCGCGAATCCGGAAAGCACGGCCGCGCGCCGAGCCAGGGTTTTGCTTCGACCGGCTCGCCGAGCGCGAACAATTGCCGCGCCGCCGGCAACAGCCGCGCGAACTGCACCGGCGTGGGTGCCGCGTCGCGCGCGGCGAATTCGGCGCCGGTAGTAATGCGGATGCCCTGTTCCATCGGCGCAAGAACGTAACCGAATTCCGCATCGACCACCGGACGGCTGAGCCCCGCATTGCCCTGCGGCTGGAAGTGGCGGTGATAGCCGCGCTTGACCGCAAGCGGCAGTTTCAGGCCGAGCGGAACGAGCACTTCGGGCGCCCACGGGCCGAGCGCGACGACGACATCGCCGGCATCGATCGGCCCGGACGCCGTGTCGACCCGCCAATGCGGATGGACGCGGTGCAGGCTGCGCGCGTCGCCGTTCGCCGTGATGCCGCCGAGCGCGGCAAAGCGCGCCGCGTAGGCGCGCGTCAGCTTGAGCGGATTGCTCACGCTCACGGCGCCGGTCCAGTGCACGGCGTGGCGGAACACCGGGTTGAGCGACGGCTCGAGCGCGCGCGCCGCCTCGCCGTCGAGCGGCACGTTGGCGATGCCGAGGTCTTTCGCAAGCTCGAGCTCGCGCGCCTGCGCGGCAAACGCGCCGTCGTTGCGGTAAAGCTTGAGCCAACCGGTACGGCGGACATAACGCTCGGCGCCGGCTTCGCCGATCAAAATCTCGTGCTCGGCGATAGCGTGGGCGAACAGCGGCCGCATCGCCTGCGCGGTTTCCAGAAGCCGCGCCGGCTGCGAGGCGGCGCGAAACGCAAACAGCCACGGCGCCACCTGCGGCAGAAACGACAGGTGATAATTGGCTTCCGGCGCGCGCTTGAGCGCAATTCGCAACAGCGCCGTCCAACTGGACGGAAACGCGTGCGGAAAAATGGTGTTGCCCTCGATGATGCCGGTCGGGCCGTAGGAGGTGCCCTCGCCGATCCCGCCGCGGTCGATCAGTGCCACCGACAGCCCGCGCCTGGCGAGATGCAGCGCAATCGAAGTGCCGACGATGCCGGCTCCCAGCACAATGACGTCCGCGCGCGCCACTTGAAAAAACCTCCGCTGCGCGCACGCGGTATCGCGGCCGGGCGGTCAAGTCCAGCGCGAGGCCCGCAGCCAGAGGATTGCAAGCGGCCGCTATACTGTGACGGTGCTCTGCGTGTTCGCCGGCGCGACCAATTGCGCCTGCATCTGCAACAATTGCTGCAGAGTGTTGCCGGTCGAATTGCCGTCAGCGGGATTGGAAGTGGTGCCGCCTGACCCGGCGCCGGCTGAGCCGTTGGAGGCATCGGCGCCATGGTGATGATGGTGGTGTTGGCCTTGCGAACTTTGCGACGACTGGCTCCCCAGCGCCGATGATAAAGGATCGCCGTTGCCGTTGTCGAGCGCCGATGCCAAGGATTGCGCGTTTGTGCCGTTCGACTGCAGCGCCAGCAGCGCCTGCAGCGTCTGCGGGCCAAATTGTTGCGACGTCGATTGCCCGGCCGTGCCGCCGGATGCGCTGCTGCCATTTGTCGACGATACGCCGGCGCCGCCCGCGCCTTCCTGGTTGAGCGCCGACAACAGCGCGGAGAGAGGATCCGATGACGATTGCCCGCCATTTGCCGATGACGCCTGCTGCCACAAGGATTGCAGCGAGGCGAATGGATTATTGGCGCTCGAGCCGCTGACCGATAAAGACATGATGCGCTCCTCGAATTGGCAGTCGGTTTTGCCGAACGCCGCAGCGGTCGGCGAAGCAAAACCTGGGCCGCGCGCTAAGCCTCTGAAGCAAAGGGGCTTTCGCCATGGCGGCGGATCGGAAAGCGCGCCAGGATTTGCCGCTGCCGCAGCCGTGCCGGCAAATATTGCCGCGCCGCCCGACCGCGCGTTGCCGCCCAGCCGCCGCCATGTTAGGCGAACGGCAATTGCGGAGAGCGCCGTGCCGCGTCCCCTCATCATCGCCCCGTCGATCCTGTCCGCCGATTTCGCCAAGCTCGGCGAGGAGGTGCGCGCGGTCGACCAAGCGGGCGCCGACTGGATCCATGTGGACGTCATGGACGGCCATTTCGTGCCCAACATTTCGATCGGTCCGCAGGTGGTGCGAGCCATTCGCCCGCACACCAAAAAGCCGCTCGACGTGCACCTGATGATCGCGCCGTGCGATCCGTATCTCGAAGCCTTCGCCAAGGCCGGCGCCGATACCATCACGGTCCACGTCGAGGCCGGCCCGCACATCCACCGCTCGCTGCAGGCGATCCGCGCGCTCGGCAAAAGGGCCGGCGTCACCCTCAATCCGGGAACGCCCGAAAGCACGATCGAACACGTCGTCGATATCGTCGACCTGATCCTGGTCATGTCGGTCAATCCCGGCTTCGGCGGCCAGAAATTCATTGCCGGCGCCCTCGACAAGGTGCGCAATCTGCGCGCCATGGCGGGCGGGCGGCCGATCGACATCGAGATCGACGGCGGCATCACGCCGCAAATGGCGCCGGAGGCGGCGCGCGCCGGCGCCAACGCTTTCGTCGCCGGCTCCGCAGTATTCAAGGACCGCACGCCCGCCTCCTATCGCGCCAATATCGCGGCGATCCGCAACGCCGCAGCGCTGGCGCGCGGGGAGGCTGCCTGATGGGCATTTGATCGACGGCAAATGGAGCTGCGCGGCGACCCGGAATGACGATCATTGAGACTGATCAGCACCGGCGCGGTCAGTGGCGGGCGTGGGTGTTTTGCCGATATCGAATGTTGACCGAGGCCAATTGCTCGCCGAAATGGCGGTCGAGCCAGCCGAGGAACGACGACAACAGCCGCGCCTCGTCGCCGCGGTCCGGCGATCTGATCTCGACCTCGACCGCATCGACCCCAGGCTTGAGCGCGAGCGAGCCCTTGTAGCGTACGTGGGTCCATCGGGCCGCGTTGCGCCTGCCGCCGGCGCGGGAAAAGGTGCCGCGCCCGCCGCGGCGGATCTCCGCTTGTTTCTTGATGATAGCGCCGTAAAAGCCTTTGCCGCCACTCGACTCGATCTGGAGCGTTTTCATCGCAGCCCCCCGTGATTCGCTGGCCCTCAAGCATCGCACAACGGCGCGCAATTGTTGAGCATTGGCCGATCTGCTACAGCCCAGGCTGGCCCACGAGGTGGCGATGATTCCGCGTTACACACGGCCCGAAATGGCGGCGATCTGGTCGCCACAGACGCGCTTTCGCATCTGGTTCGAGATCGAGGCGCATGCCGCCGACGCCATGGCCGAGCTCGGCATCATTCCGCAAGAAGCGGCAAAAACGATCTGGGCCAAGGGCACGGCGGCGCGCTTCGATGCCGCGCGCATCGAGGAAATCGAGCGCGAGGTCAAACACGAGGTCGTCGCCTTTCTTACCCATCTCGCCGAAATCGTCGGGCCCGCGGCGCGCTTCGTCCACCAGGGCATGACCTCCTCCGACGTGCTCGATACCTGCTTCAACGTCCAATTGGCGCGCGCCGCCGACCTCTTGATCGCCGACGTCGACGCGCTCAATGCCGCGATCGAGCGCCGCGCCTTCGAGCACAAATACACGCCGACCATCGGCCGTTCCCATGGCATTCATGCCGAGCCGACCACCTTCGGGCTCAAGCTCGCGGTTGCTTACGCGGAATTCGCCCGGGCCAAGGAACGGCTCCTTGCGGCGCGCCGCGAGGTCGCGACCTGCGCGATCTCCGGCGCGGTGGGTACGTTCGCGCAGGTCGATCCGCGGGTCGAATCTTACGTGGCGAAGAAAATGGGACTCGCGGTCGAGACGATCTCGACCCAAATCATCCCGCGCGACCGTCACGCCATGTATTTCGCCACGCTCGGCGTCGTTGCCGCCTCGGTCGAGCGTTTGGCCACCGAAATCCGCAATCTGCAGCGCAGCGAAATCCTGGAGGCCGAGGAGTTTTTTGCTCCGGGCCAAAAAGGCTCCTCCGCCATGCCGCACAAGCGCAACCCGGTGCTGTCGGAAAATCTGGTCGGACTTTCCCGCGTGGTGCGCGCCTACGTGGCGCCGGCGCTGGAGAACGTCGTGCTCTGGCACGAGCGCGACATCTCGCATTCGTCCGCCGAGCGCATGATCGGCCCCGACGCCACGGTGACGCTCGATTTCGCGCTCGCCCGGCTTGCCGGCGTGATCGACAAGCTCGTCGTCTATCCGAAGAACATGCGGAAAAATCTCGACCGGCTCGGCGGCCTCGTCCACTCGCAGCGCGTGCTGCTGGCGCTGACGCAGAAAAACGTTGCGCGCGAGGAGGCCTATCGGCTGGTGCAGCGCAACGCCATGATGGCCTGGGCCGGCAAAGACGATCTGTTGACGCTGCTCAAGGCCGACAAGGAGGTACGCAAGCACCTGAGCGAGGCGGAACTGAAGGCCAATTTCGACCTCGATTTTCACTTCGCGCACGTCGATACGATCTTCCGCCGCGTGTTCGGCCGAGCGTAAAGGCTAAGCCGGCCCGGCAACGGGCGCCCCCCCTCCCGCAACGGACATTGCGCCGCCGCGATTCGTCGTATCATCTGCCGCCCATGGCGGCGCCAAGCAAAATCCTGGTCTTCGATTCCGGTCTCGGCGGGCTCACCGTCTACCGCGAAGTCGCGGCGGTGCGGCCCGATGCCGATTTTGTCTACGTCGCCGACGATGCGGCATTTCCTTACAACGCGCTGGACGAAAGCGCGCTGGTGGCGCGGGTCGTGGGGCTGTTCGATGAACTGATCGCCGCGCATTGCCCCGATCTGGCGGTTATCGCCTGCAATACCGCCTCCACCATCGCGCTGCCGGCGCTGCGGCAAAAATTTGCGCTGCCGTTCGTCGGTACCGTGCCGGCGATCAAGCCGGCCTGCGCGGCCTCGGTGACGCGCCGCGTCACGGTGTTCGGCACCGAAGCCACCGTCGCCCGCGAATATACCCGCGCGCTCATTCGCGATTTCGCCCAAGGCTGCCAGGTCACGCTGGTCGGCTCGAAACATCTCGCCTCGTATGCGGAGGCCGAGCTTGTTGGCACGCCGGCGAGCGACGCGCAGATTCGCGCCGAAATCGCGCCCTGCTTCATCGACGACGGCAAGCGCACCGACACGATCGTCCTGGCCTGCACCCATTATCCGCTGTTGCTCGAGCGGCTGACCAGGCTCGCGCCCTGGCCGGTGAATTACATCGACCCCGCGCCGGCTATCGCGCGGCGGGTCGTTGATTTATTGGGGCCGCCCGCGCCGTCCCGCGCCGGCACCTCGCGCGCGATCTTCACCTCCGGGCAGGGCCCGCGCGCGGCGCTCGCGCGCTTTAGCATCGAGCCGCAATCCGCCACGGTTGCAGAGGCGGGTTAGCCGGCGCCCCTTTAGCTCATCGGTCGGGCGCAAATTCGGCGCCCCTTGCCTTGTGAGCCTGCTGCGGCGGCAGTACGCTTTGCCGCCGGCACCGGCAACCGTAAGGGGAGTGCAATGACCAGCGCTGTCGTCACAAGCGAAGCAAAGCCCTGGTATCTCAACCGCTGGAACCAGCTCGTTCTCGCGCTGATCGTCATGATGTCGATCTCGAGCCCGCAATACGTCTGGACGCTGTTCACCGGGCCGCTCAATGCCAAGCTCGGCACGACGCTTGCGCAACTGCAATGGACGTTTTCGCTGTTGATCATCCTGCAGACCTGGTGCTCGCCGCTGCAGGCCTATCTGGTCGACAAGTTCGGGCCGCGGCTTCTGATCTCGATCGGCGCGCTGATGTCGGGCGGCGGCTGGGTGCTGTCGGCCTACGTCGGCAACGTCTGGGCGCTCTATCTCAGCTATGGGGTGATTTGCGGCTTCGGCACCGGCATCATCTATGTCGGCCTCATCGGCCTGATGGTGCGCTGGTTTCCCGACCGCCGCGGGCTGGCGACGGGCCTCGCCGCGGCCGGTTATGGTTTTGGCGCGATCTTCACCAGCTTCCCGATCGACAGCATGATCAAAAGCACCGGCTACGCGCACACGCTCGTGGTCTGGGGTTTCATCCAGGGCATCGTCGGCATCCTGGCCGCGCAAGGGCTGCGCACGCCGCCCGACGGCTGGCTGCCGGCAGGCTACTCGCCCGCGGCCGCATCGACCACCCAGGCCAAACGCGGCTACACGCCGCGCGAGATGCTGCAAAGCCCGGTGTTCTGGCTCCTGTTCATCATGATGAGCATGATGGCGACCAGCGGGCTCATGGTCGTCTCGAATGTCGGGCCGTTCGCCAATGAATATAAAGTCGGCCAGGCGCTGGTGCTCGGCGTCGCGGCGCTGCCGCTGTCATTGACGCTGTCGCGCTTCACCAACGGGTTGACGCGGCCGTTCTTCGGCTGGGTGTCCGATCACATCGGCCGCGAGGCAACGATGACGCTGGCGTTCTCGCTGGAATGCGCGGCGATCCTCGTCCTGTTCGCGTTCATCGACAGGCCGGCGCTGTTCGTGGTGCTGACCGGGCTGGTGTTCTTCGGCTGGGGCGAAATCTTCTCGCTGTTTCCCTCTACCCTCACCGACACGTTCGGCGCGACCTACGCGGCGACCAATTACGGCTTCCTCTACATCGCCCAGGGCGTCGGCTCGATCCTGGGCGGGCCGGCGGCCGCCTATCTGCACCAGGCGAGCGGCAGTTGGACGGCGGTGTTCATCGTCGTGGCATTCCTCGATGCCTTGACGGCGCTGCTCGCGATCACCGCGCTGCGCCCGATGCGCCGCCGGCATTTCGCCAAGGCTTGAGCCCGCCGGCCCGGTGGTGCCGGCACCGGCCGGTTTGACAGCACCGGCCTTTGCCCCTATCTACCCGGCGCTGCGCGGGCCGAAAAAAGCGGCCCGCGCGGTGTTTCGCGACCCGCGGTTTGAGCCGGCGCTGCGGCTTTTCAAATCTGTCGGTTCCTCGCTCCGCCCCTGCCAATGGCAGAAGTCGCGGCGAGGAACAGGAGGAGGGCGCGATCCTCAGCCGTTTTTGTAAAGGAGCGAGGACGCGAATGACCAAGCGCCAACAGGCGAAGTACAAGATCGACCGGCGGATGGGCCAGAACATTTGGGGCCGGCCGAAAAGCCCGATCAACAAGCGCGAATACGGCCCCGGCCAGCACGGCCAGCGCCGCAAGGGCAAGCTTTCGGACTACGGCGTGCAGCTGCGCGCCAAGCAGAAGCTCAAGGGCTATTACGCCAATATGTCGGAGCGCCATTTCCGCGGCATCTACGACGAGGCGCGGCGGCTCAAGGGCGATACCGGCGCGCACATGATCGGGCTCTTGGAACGGCGGCTGGACACGGTGATTTATCGCGCCAAGTTCGTGCCGACCGTGTTCGCCGCGCGCCAGTTCATCAGCCACGGCCACGTCAAGGTGAACGGCCGCCGCGTCACTATTGCGAGCTATCGCGTCAAGGTCGACGACCTGATCGAGGTGAAGGAAAAGTCGAAGCAGCTTGCGCTGGTGCTCGAGGCAACGGCACTGCCCGAGCGCGATGTTCCCGATTACATCGAGGTCGACCACACCAAGATGACTGCAAAGCTGGCGCGGGTGCCGGCGCTCGGCGACGTGCCCTATCCGGTGCTGATGGAGCCGCACCTCGTGGTCGAATATTACTCGCGCTGAGACTCCTGCCTCCGCAGCACGTGCTGAGCAACGTCGATCGCGACGGCTTTCTCTGATCGCTGCGCTTCGTACCGCGCAGACTTAAGCCTGCTCAGCCTTTTGCTTGAGCGCGACGCCCTTTTCCTTCAGCAGCGACTGCAGTTCGCCGGCCTGGAACATCTCGCGCACGATGTCGCAGCCGCCGACGAATTCGCCCTTGACGTAGAGTTGGGGAATGGTCGGCCAGCTCGAATAGGACTTGATGGCCTGGCGCAGCTCGTCGTTCTCGAGCACGTTGAGGCCCTTATAGGGCACGCCCAGATAGTCGAGAATCTGCACCACCTGCCCGGAGAAGCCGCACATCGGGAACTGCGGCGTGCCCTTCATGAAGAGCACCACCTCGTTCGATTGGACCTCATTGTCGATGAATTGATCGATGGACATCGCGGTCATCCCTCACTGCTGCGGCAGGCAACGCTCCCGCGTCGAATCTAGCCTGTGCGCTTGAATATATGTAGCGCAAAGCCGGCGCAAAGCCCAGAGCGCGATGTTGCGGAAATACGTCATGCCCGTTATTCGCCGGCGCGGAGAATGCTATTCCCCGAACAGTGCATGGCGAAGCGGCGGGGCACCGTCGCCCTGTGATCACCGCTCTGGCGCGCCGGTTTGCAGCGCCAGCGCGTGCAGCTTGCCGCCCATCTCGGCTTGCAAGGCGCTATAGACCATCTGGTGCTGCTGGACGCGGGATTTGCCGCGAAACGACTCGGCGATGACGGTCGCTTTATAGTGATCGCCGTCATGCGCGAGGTCTTCGATCGTGACCTGGGCATCGGGGATGCGCGCCCGGATCAACCGTTCGATATCGTTCGCCGCCATCGCCATGGCGTACCTCCAGGTCTTAAGTCCGGTCTGTCTTAAGTCCGGTCTGTCTTAAGCCGCGCCGTGCGCAGCGCATTATCAGGTCGGCGGACGCCAAGAAAGCCCATTCGACCTTATGCGGACGATGCCGCCATATAGTCCGGCAGCCAAGCCTCGAAGCGATGGACAAGGTCGGCGACGCGCAACGGCCGCTCCTCGGCGAGCGCCAGCACCGGCCCGCCCGTGGTGCCGATGTGGCGCAGCGGCACGCCGGCGCTCTTCGCCCGCTGCGCAACGGCGTCGGCAGCTTTGGCGGTGACCACGTAGCGCCCCTGATCTTCGCCGAACCAGAAGCCGTGGGCCGTGATTTCGGCGAGGACATCGTGCGGGGCCTCGAGCACGGCGCCGATCCGCGACGCCATGGCCATTTCGGCGAGCGCCAGCAAAAGCCCACCGTCCGACACGTCGTGGACGGCGGTGACGAGGCCCTCGGCGATCAGGCTGCGGACGAAGTCGCCATGACGGCGCTCGGCGGCAAGGTCGAGCGGCGGCGGCGCGCCCTCCTCGCGCCCGCAAATGTCGCGCAGATAGAGCGATTGGCCGAGCCAGCCGCGGCTGTCGCCGATCAGCAGGATCGCCTCGCCCTCGGCCTTGAAGGCAAGCGTCATTGACTTCGTGAAGTCGCCGATGAGGCCGACGCCGCCGATGGTCGGCGTCGGCAGGATGGCGCGGCCGTTGGTCTCGTTGTAGAGCGACACGTTGCCGGACACGACCGGGAAGTCGAGCGCGCGGCAGGCCTCGGCGATGCCGCGGACGCAGCCGACGAATTGTCCCATGATGTCCGGCCGCTCGGGATTGCCGAAATTGAGATTGTCGGTGAGCGCCAGCGGCCGGGCGCCGACCGCCGTAAGGTTGCGCCACGCCTCCGCCACCGCCTGCTTGCCGCCGGCGAACGGATCGGCCTCGCAATAGCGCGGCGTGACGTCGGCGGTGAGCGCCAGCGCCTTCGGCCCTTCATTGACGCGCACCACGGCGGCATCGCCGCCCGGCCGCTGCACGGTGTTGCCGAGAATGACGTGGTCGTATTGCTCCCACACCCAGCGCTTGGAGCAGAGGTCCGGCGAGCCGATCAGTTTTTCGAGTGCAGCGGCGATGCCGATCGGCGGCTTGATGGCGCCGGGCTCGATCGGCGGCAGCTTCGCCTTGCTGGTAAAGGGACGGTCGTAGACTGGCGCCTGATCGCCAAGCTCCTTGATCGGCAGATCGGCCACGACCGCGCCGCCGTGCCGCACAACGAAACGCTTGGTCGGTGTCGTTTCGCCGACCACGGCGAAGTCGAGGCCCCATTTGCGAAAGATCGCTTCGGCTTCCTTTTCCTTTTCAGGCTTGAGCACCATGAGCATGCGCTCCTGGCTCTCCGACAGCATCATCTCGTAGGCGCTCATGCCGGTTTCGCGGCACGGCACGGAATCGAGGTCGAGCGCGACGCCGAGATCGCCCTTGGCGCCCATTTCGACTGCCGAGCAGGTCAGCCCGGCCGCGCCCATGTCCTGGATGGCGATGACGCAGCCCTTGGCCATGATCTCCAGGCAGGCTTCGAGCAAAAGCTTTTCCGAAAACGGATCGCCCACCTGCACGGTCGGCCGCTTCTCTTCGACGTTGGCGCCGAATTCGGCCGACGCCATGGTGGCGCCGTGGATGCCGTCACGCCCGGTCTTCGAGCCGAGATAGACGATCGGCATGCCGATTCCGGTCGCTTTGGCATAAAAAATCTTGTCGGCTTGCGCGATGCCGACCGCCATGGCGTTGACCAGGCAATTGCCGTCGTAGCGGCGATGGAAGCGCACCTCGCCGCCGACCGTTGGCACGCCGAACGAATTGCCGTAGCCGCCGATGCCGGCGACCACGCCGGCAACGAGGTGCCGCGTCTTCGGATGATTGGGATCGCCGAACGACAGCGCGTTCAGGCACGCGATCGGCCGCGCCCCCATGGTGAACACGTCGCGCAAAATGCCGCCAACGCCGGTCGCCGCGCCCTGATAGGGCTCGATGTAGCTCGGATGATTGTGGCTCTCCATCTTGAACACGACGGCGAGCCCGTCGCCGATGTCGATGGCGCCGGCATTCTCGCCCGGCCCCTGGATCACCCACGGCGCCTTGGTCGGCAGCGTGCGCAGATGGATTTTCGATGATTTGTAGGAGCAGTGCTCGTTCCACATCGCCGAGAAAATGCCGAGCTCGGTGAAGCTCGGCTCGCGGCCGATCAGCTTGAGAATGCGCGCGTATTCCTCCGGCGTGAGGCCGTGCGCGGCGATCAACTCGGGGGTGATGGGGGCTTCGTTGGGGATCACGACACATGCGCTTTTAATTGCGGTATCGCTCCAAACTCAGACGAGCGCCGCGACCAATGCGTAGCCGTCGGAACAGCCTCGTGAAAAACCGGCCAGAATCCGATCATCATCCCTAAGCTGCGTTGTACAGGGCGTGATGAGTTCAACGGCGGTCGCGATTGGCTTGGAAATAGGCGCGCAGCACGGCATTCATGCGGGTTAGGTGACCGCGGCCCTGACGCCTGAACCAGGCGAGCACATCGGTGTCGATGCGCAAATGGACCGACGATTTCTTCGGCACCAATGGCGGAATCAGTCTGGCATGATCCCAAAAGCTTCGATCCAGCTCGATCTCGTCTGCATCCGGCCGCGTGGGAGCCAGCGCGCCGCGGCCCGCCATTTCGTCGATTTCATCGAGGCTGGCGCTCCTGATATCGACGGCGCGCTCGTCGTCCCATACGCCAGGCAGTGACGAGATGGAGTACGTCTTCGCCCGTCGGCGGGTCTTGGCGCGGTGTGAAGACGACGGTGAAGTACTCGCCTTCCGTGACACCGAGCGCGATATAGCGCGTTTCGCCGTAGTCATGGCGTGCATCCTCCGTGACCATCACCGGCCCGCGAAAAATTCGAGCAGCCCGAAGCAGGTCAAATCCGCGTTCCGCGAGAATTCGTTGACGTTTCGTCTCATTCCAGCTGAACCGTTGGGTCATGTACACCCTTGTGTACACGAAATCAAGGTCTCACGCCGCCAGCTTGAAATGATCGACAAGACCCGCGAACAGGCCGCGTCCGTCGGTGCAGCCCATCGCGGCTTCGACGTGGTTTTCCGGATGCGGCATCATGCCGAGCACGTTGCCGCGCGCGTTGATGATGCCGGCGATGGCGTTCATGGCGCCGTTGTGATTGAAGTTCGGATCGACGATGCCGTCCGGCGAAGCATAGCGGAACACCACCCTGCCCTCGCCTTCGAGGCGCGCGATGGTCTCGCCGTCGGCGATGTAATTGCCCTCGCCGTGCGCCACCGGGACGCGGATCACCTGGCCGGCATTGTAGCCGCGGGTGAACGGCGTATCGGAGCGCTCGACGCGCAGATAGACATCGCGGCAGATGAAGCGCAGTTGCGCGTTGCGCATCAGCACGCCCGGCAACAGCCCGGCCTCGCAGACGATCTGAAAGCCGTTGCAGACCGCGAGAATGAGCCCGCCCTTGTCGGCAAAGGCGCGCACCGCGTCCATGATCGGCGCACGCGCGGCGATGGCGCCGCAGCGCAGATAATCGCCATAGGAGAAGCCGCCCGGAATGACGACCAGATCGGTGCCCGCCGGCAAGTCGCGCTCGGCGTGCCAAACCATCGCCGGCTCACGGCCGGCGACGTGCGCCAGCGCGCGGGCCATGTCGCGCTCGCGGTTGATGCCGGGAAACACCAGCACCGCCGATTTCATGGCTGCCGTCCCGCGCTCACTTGGTCACCTCGATCCGATAATTCTCGATCACCGTGTTGGCGAGGAGCTTTTCCGCCGCAGCCTTGAGCGCCGCCTCGGCCGCGTTATGGTCCGTGCCCTCGATCTCGATGTCGAACACTTTGCCCTGCCGGACGCTGGCGATGCCGCCGATGCCAAGCGATTTGAGGGCGCCCTCGATCGCCTTGCCCTGCGGATCCAAAATCCCGGATTTCAAGGTGACGGTGACGCGGGCTTTCATCAAGGCGCTCCGGCCGCAGCGGGCCTCGCCCTCTCAATATGAACGAATCGCCGCCGCCGCAACCGGCCGGGGGGCCGGGGGGCCGGACCGCCAAGCCGCTCAATGCACCGCCTCGCGGGCCTGTTCGAACAGCCGCCCATAACCTTCGATGCGGCCGCTTTCGCCGACGAGCCGCATCGCCGCCCAAAACGCCGCGGTCGCCGAGGACACGACCGGAAGCCGATGACGCGCTTCGAGCGGCGCCGCGACGCCCAATGTCCGCAAGCCCCCGCAGGAGATCAGAATGCCCTGCGCGCCATCGGCGCGCTCCACCGCGGCATCGCTCAGCGCGATAATGTCGGCTTCGCTCTTCTTGCTCGGCCCGCCGAACTCGAGCAGGTCGAAGCATTCGAGCGCCAAAACCTCGATGCCGTCCGCCGCCAGAAGCTGGCGCAGGCGGCGGTTCACCATGTCGCTATAGGCCGTGGCGACGGCGATCCGCCGGGCGCCGACCTCGCGCAAGCCGTCGATGATGGCCTGGCTCATGGTGCTGACCGGCAGGCCCGTCCGCCGCCGCAATTCTTCGAGCAGCCATCGGTGCGCTTGCGGCCCGCGATAAAACGTCAGCGACGTGCCGATCACCATGATCGCATCGACGCCCTGCCCGGCCAAATGCTCGGCCGCCGGCAATATCGCGTTCCAGGCCGGCTCATAGCCTTCCGGCGTGAGCGCCCGCACGCCGACGCCGCGCGGCACGAAACGCACGCCCGGATACATCAGCGGGCCTTCGAACGGCACTTTGTCTTCGGCAAAGGGTACGACCAAGCCGATCGTGTGGGTATAACTCATTTCGGAATCGCTCGACCGGCGGCGGGACGGATCGATGTCATTTCAATCCGGTATCGCGATAAATCGCGGATAGCGGCAACGAAATACCTAGGGCAGTCAATTCGATAGAATCGTTGAGCGAGCGCAGATGCCGTTCTGCAAATTCGTTCTCGCGCGCGAATGCTACCACATCGACCATATCCTGCGCGATTACGACGTAATGGGTCAGCGAAGCCAGGTTTGTATACGCCGTTCGCTTCCAGCGTAGGTCGCGGTCTCTTGTCGACGGCGAAAGGATTTCAAAAGCAACGATCACATCGTTGCGGTCGCGTTCCAACAGGTCAGACGATACATTCTTCGGGAGAATGAGAGCATCCGGTTCGGGACGACTGCGGTCGGAGATACGAACGCCCAGTCCCGGCAATAATTCCCACCCAACGCCGGGACGCTCAAACGCCTCCGTGCCGCGGACAAGGTTTTTGAGGATCCTCTGGTGAAGTCGGTTGGGTGAGGCGTTCAAGACCGGCTCCCCCTCGATCAGCTCCCATTTTTCCTCATCTGGGCGCGTGTCGGTGAAGCCGTAGAATTCCTCCACCGTCATCGGTCCGGTCTGGATGGTCGGGACGCC
Source organism: Xanthobacteraceae bacterium (assembly GCA_030038995.1). Classification (GTDB taxonomy): domain Bacteria; phylum Pseudomonadota; class Alphaproteobacteria; order Rhizobiales; family Xanthobacteraceae; genus BOG-931. Next base: position 584 of record JASHQS010000127.1, on the reverse strand, counting down.
CATACGCCACCGCCCGCGCTCAGCCCTTGACCAGGACCGGTCCGGTGCCCTGCGGCCGCTCGCCCTCGCTCATGATGCCGAGCCGCTTGGCGACTTCGGTGTAGGCTTCGAGGAGGCCGCCGAGATCCTGGCGGAAACGGTCCTTGTCGAGCTTCTCGCTCGACTTGATGTCCCACAGCCGGCATGAATCGGGAGAGATCTCGTCGGCCACCACGATCCGCATCAGATCGTTCTCCCACAGCCGGCCGGTCTCCATGCGGAAATCGACCAGCCGGATGCCGACGCCGAGGAAGAGGCCGGACAGAAAATCGTTGACCCGGATGGCGAGCGACATGATGTCGTCGATCTCCTGCGGCGTCGCCCAGCCGAACGCGGTGATGTGCTCCTCCGACACCATCGGATCGTTGAGCTGGTCGTTCTTGTAGTAGAACTCGATGATCGAACGCGGCAGCTGGGTGCCCTCCTCGATGCCGAGCCGCTTCGACAGCGAGCCGGCGGCGACGTTGCGCACGCAGACTTCGAGCGGAATGATCTCGACTTCGCGGATGAGCTGCTCGCGCATGTTGAGCCGGCGGATGAAATGC
>JASHQS010000126.1 GCA_030038995.1 Xanthobacteraceae bacterium | reverse complement strand
TGCGGCGCTTGCGGCTCGATCGCCGCGGCGGCAACCATGCCGGTCAGCGGTACGCGCCATTCGAAGGCGTCGAGCCGGCCGCTCACGGGAGACGCCGGCAGCCAGCGGTCGGAGACGTAACCGTCGGCGGTCCATTGCGGGTCGGGTGCGGCGTGGAGGGCGCGCGCCATCCATTCCCGGGCGCGGCCTTCGTCGTTGCGCTCGGCCCGTTCCAGCTCGGCCATGAGGAGCGCGATGCGCTGGGTCGGCGCCGCGAGATACGGCGCCAGCGCGGCGCGCGCCTTGGCGAATTCGCGGGCGTCGAGCGCGGCGCGCGCCACCGCGAGCACGCCTTCGAGATTTCCGGGCGTTTTTTTGGTCAGCGCTTCGACCCGCGCCAAGCGGTCGCGCGCGGCGTCGCCGAAGCGCAGCTCGGCGTAAGTTTGCGCCAGATCGGGATGCGGATTGGCGCGCCAGGCCTTGGCAACGATGCGCGAGGCTTTGCGCAATTCGCCGGCTTCGGCGAGCATGCGGCCGGCAAGCGCCGCCGCCGGCACGAGCGTCGGCGCCAGTTTGACCGCTTCGAGCACCGCCAGCTTGGCATTGTCGCGGTCGGAATCCTGGCCCGCGATTGCCTGTGCGGCGAGCAGGACGGCGCGCTGGCGGCGATAGGCGGCCTTGTCGAGCGCGCGCTTGTTGCGCTCGAGCAGCGAAAGCGCGCCGGCCCAGTCGCCGGCGGCGCAGCGGAATTCCAGCACTGCGCGAGCGGCCCAGCCGAGCGTCGGCGCGCTCCTCGCGGCCTCTTCGGCGTAGGCACGGGCGCCAACGGCATCGTCGCGGCGCTGCGCCTCGACGAACAGGCCGTGCAGGCCGAGCGCCTTGGTGTCGGCGCGGCTCGCCATGGCGCGAAAGGCGCGGTCGGCGGTGTCGCGGTCGCCGCCAAGCTGCGCCGCCTGCGCGGTAAGCAGGAGCGCCAGCGGCTCGCCGGGCGCGATGCGGTTGACCGCGGCGGAGAATTTGTGCGCGGCGGCGACGTCGCCGGCGCCGACCGCGATCAAGCCGTTGGAGATCGCCTCGTAGGCGCGCACGCCGCGGCGGTTGCGAAACAGCGTGGCGAGCATGATCGGCGACCGCACAATGGCGCGCACGATGCCCCAGATAATGCCGATCAGCGCCATCAGCGCCAGGATCGCCGCCCCCAACACCAATAGCGAAGTCTCGATGCGCAGACCCTGCCAGGTGACGACGACGTCGCCCGGCCGGTCGGCGAGCCAGGCCACGCCAACCGATACGAGGCCGATGACGATGAGGAAGAGGACGATGCGGATCATTGGCGGTCGGATTTGCCGAGGCCGGCGAGCGCGTTTGCGGCGATGCGGCGCGCTGCCGCGATGGCGGCATTGCGCGCATTGGCTTTTTGCAGCCAGGGCGCGGCCATCTTTTGCAACGGTTGCGGCAAGCGGGCGATGTCGGCCAACGCGGCAGCGATGTCCGCATGCGCGGCGTCGATGTTGAGCCGCGCGATCAGCGCCGCAGGTTCATCGCCGGGCGGCGCATCGACCGGCGTCACGCGCACCAGGTTTTTGGCGTTGTCCGCCAGCCGGGCAAGAAACGAGGCGTCGGCAGGCGGCGCGCCGGAAGCGGATTTTTGCAGCGACGGCGTCAGTTGCGCCAATTCGCGCCCGAGATCGGCGGCGCTCGGAACGCCGCTCGCCGCGGACGGTTCGAGCGGCGCGACATCGGCCTGCGGCACGCCGAGCGATTTCACCGCGGCAAGCGCGGCCGGATACGGCGCGCCGCTTTCCACTGCCGCCCGCAGCGCCTGCGCGGCGAGCGCGGCGCGGGCGGCGCGGTCGTCGGTGCCGGCGGTGCGCTGCGCCGCCGCGTTGCCGAGCGCGGTAATCTCGCGGTTGAGCGCGGCGATGCGGCTCGCCAGCGCATCGAGATCGCTGCGCTGAACTGCGGACTGCGCCGCCGTTTGCGCCGACTGCGTGGTGGCTTTCGCCGCCGCCGATGCGGCGTCGGCGCGCTCACTCGCGGTCTTGGCCGCGACGGCGACGTCGTCGAGCCGGCGGTTGAGCGCGGCAAGCGAGTCGCCGAGCGTTTTGGTTTGCGCTTCGAGCGCTGCGAGCCTGGAGATGAGCGCCGGGTCGGGCGCGCGCGTCTGCAGCTCGCTCTCGATCTTGTCGAGTTGTTGCGAGATTCCCGGCGCCGTTTTTTCCGCACCCGCGGTTTCGAAGCTGCGCGACGGGATGATGCCCGCGCCCCACAGCACCGCGATGATTGCGGCCGTCACCAGCGCGCCCGCGCCCGCCGCAATCGCCGGCGGCGCGAGCCGGCCGGCAAAAAAGTTCCAGCGCGCGGATTTTTGCGCCGTTGCGCGCTCGCGGTCGCCCGACGGGGGCGACCGTTCGGTTTCGATCTCCTGCGCGGTCAGATCGATGGTCGGCGGCCGTCGGCGCGATGGGCTGTCAGGCTCGCTCATGCTGTCTCCAGGCGGGCGCCGGCTCGCGGGGCGGATCGAGTCGCCAGGGCATAGTACGGGCCCTTCATGGCCGCAACCGAGCCTGGCTTGCCGCGGCAACGCGTTCAGTTCGCCGGCGCGCAAACCAGTTCGACGAGCGCCGCTTCGTTTGGTCGCCGCGCGACGCGAACGGTTGCGGCGCCGGCGCGGCGCAGCGGCGCGGCGATTTGCTCGGAGAGGCAGAATTGCGCCGGCTCGAGCGCGCGCGGCAACAGATCCGCCGCCCGCGCGCCGCCCACATAAGCCTCGGCGCTGCGGCGCGAAAAATGCAGTACGCCGTCGAGGCCGGACGCCAATGCATCCATTGCGTCTTGCGGCAACGTCGCTGCGGCCACGGCGCGATAGACGATGGCGGTCTGCACCGTAAATCCTCGGGCGCGCAAATCGCCGGCGAGATCGCCGGCGCGGTGTTCGCCGGCGAGATAAAGCAGCGCGGCTTTTGCCTTGGCGCGCTCGACCACGAGGCGCACCAGATCGACGGCGGCGCCGCCGGCTGAAACAATCTCGACGAAGCCCGCGGCGCGCATGGCCGCCGCGCTACGGTCGCCGACAGCAAACACCGGCACGCCAAGCAGGGAGCGCCTGCGTTCGTGCACCGCGATTGCCGCGGCCGCGTTGGCGCTGGTGATCAGGATCGCGGCCCAATGCCGATCGTCGAACGCTGCGTCCGACAGCGGCTCGATGCGTAAGAGCGGCGCCGTGACGACGCCATGGCCGCGCCGGCGCAAGGCCGCTGCCGTGCGCTCGGCATCCGGCTGCGGCCGCGTGACGAGGAGGCGCACCGCTCAGCCTCGTGCAAAAAAGTCGGGGCCGGCGCGGTCTCTCAGTTCGCGCCCGGCGTCGGCGCCGAGCTCGGCCGCTGCGGCGCAGCGGCCCTCGCGCGTTGCTTCATGCGCCTCGCTGCCGTCGGGCCGGATGATCATGCCGCGAAAGCGGAGCTTGCCGTTGCTCACGCGCGCGTGCCCGGCGATCGGCGTGCGGCAGGAGCCGTCGAGCACGGCCAGGAAGGCGCGCTCGGCGGCAAGCGCCATGGCGGTATCGGCGTCATTGATCTTGACGGCGAGGGCGCGCGTCTTTTCGTCGTCGGCGCGTGTCTCGATGCCGATCGCGCCTTGACCGACCGCGGGCAAGAACGCGTCGATCTCCAGGATCATGGTGGCGGCCGCAAGCCGGCCGAGCCGCTTTAGTCCGGCGACCGCAAGCAGCGTCGCATCGGCTTCGCCGGCGTCGAGCTTGCGCAAGCGCGTCTCGACGTTGCCGCGCAGCGTTGCGATTTGCAGATCCGGCCGCAAATGTTTGGCCAGAGCCTGGCGGCGCAGCGATGCGGTACCGACCACGGCACCCTGCGGCAGGTCGCGCAGGCTTTTGGCCTTGCGGCTGATGAAGGCGTCGCGCGGGTCTTCGCGCGGCAGAAAGGCGTCGAGCAGCAGCCCGTCCGGCAGCAGCGTCGGCATGTCCTTCGACGAATGCACCGCGAGATCAACGCTGCCGGCGAGCAGCGCCTCCTCGATCTCCTTGGTGAACAAGCCCTTGCCGCCCGCCATTGCCAGCGGCCGGTCCTCGACGGCGTCGCCCGTGGTGCGGATGGTCTTGATCGCGATCCGTTCGGCCGGAACGCCGCACGCCGCGGCGAGCCGGCTCTGCACCTCGCGCGCCTGCGCCAAAGCCAGCGGCGAGCCACGCGAGCCGATGCGGAGAAGAGGGACTTTTGACGGTTGCGTCATATGAAATTCAGATGCTACGCCGCATTGGTCGTCATTCCGGGACGCGGGCTTCAGCCCGCGGACCCGGAATCCATAACCCCGGCACTGGTGATTATGGATTCCGGGCTCGCCGCTGCGCGGCGTCCCGGAATGACGCGCTATATAATACACCCATGGTCATTCTCGGCATCGAAACGACCTGCGACGAGACCGCTGCCGCCCTGGTGGAACGGAGCGAGGACGGCAGCGGCCGCATCATGTCCAACGTCGTGCTGTCGCAGGTCAGCGAGCATGCCGCGTTCGGCGGCGTGGTGCCGGAAATCGCCGCGCGCGCCCATGTCGAGGCGCTCGACCGCATCATCGCCAAAGCCATGGCGGAAGCGCAGTATACCTTCGCGGCGCTCGACGGCGTCGCCGCCGCCGCGGGGCCCGGCCTGATCGGCGGGCTCATCGTCGGGCTGACCACCGCAAAGGCGGTCGCGCTCAGCCACGGCAAGCCGCTGCTCGCCGTCAATCACCTGGAAGCGCATGCGCTCACCGCGCGGCTGACCGACGGCACGCCGTTTCCCTATTGCCTGTTCCTCGCCTCCGGCGGCCACACCCAGATTTTGGGCGTGCGCGGCGTCGGCGATTATCTGCGGCTCGGCGGCACGGTGGACGACGCGATCGGCGAGGCTTTTGACAAGACCGCAAAGCTGCTCGGCCTCGGTTATCCGGGCGGCCCGCTGGTCGAGAAGGAGGCGCAAAGCGGCGACGCCAAGCGCTTTGCGCTGCCGCGGCCGATGAGCGGGCGCCGCGACGCCGACTTTTCGCTGTCCGGACTGAAGACCGCGCTCCGCCTCGAAGCCGAAAAGATCTCGCCGCTGAGCCATCAGGACGTGGCCGATCTGTGCGCTTCGTTCCAGCAGGCGGTGGTCGACGTGGTGATCGACCGGCTGCGGCTCGGCATGCGCATGTTTCGCGACCAGGTCGGCACGCCGACGGCGCTGGTCTGCGCCGGCGGCGTCGCCGCCAACCAGGCGATCCGCAAGGTTTTGCACCGCGTCGCCTTCGAGGTCGGCACGTCGCTCGTGGCGCCGCCGCCGGCATTGTGCACCGACAACGGCGCCATGATCGCCTGGGCCGGCGCCGAACGTTTGGCGCTGGGCCTCACCGATCCACTTGATTTCGCGCCGCGGCCGCGCTGGCCGCTCGATCAGGTGGCGAAGGCGGCGGCTGCGTCGGCGCAATCGTAGTTTGGCGTTCGCGCGGCCTATCGATGCGGATCGAGCGGCGTGCCGCGATAGAGATCACTGACGATGCAGCGTAGCCCGAACTCGGGCAGTTCGATCGGATCGTTGGGCCGCCTGCGGGTCACCGGCTCCCAGGCTCGGCTCCTGGCGTAAATCTCCACCGAATATTCCCGCGGTTCGATCACCAGAACATAGAGATTGTGCGACGCCTCGCGATAGCGGCGAAGCTTTACATCGGTCTGGGCGCGTGTATTGGACGGCGACAGAATTTCCGCGACCAGCTCGAAATCCTCCGCGAAGGACTCATAGCCGGCCATGCTCGATGCGACGACGACATCCGGCTCCGGCTGAAAGTTGATCACCCCCGGCAGCCGAATTGCTATCTCATGATAGGCGTAAAGAGTGCGGCCTTGCGCCATGAACTCGCGATTGAGCAGCTCGCAAAGATTCAACGCGATGCGCTGGTGCGCCAAGCTCGGCGGAGCCATCATCACGGCAAAACCCTCGATCAGGTGCCAACGCTCTTCCTTCGGGCGCATTTCGAGAAAGGCCATGAACTCGCTCACGTCCATGGTTCCCGGATGCTGCCGCACGGGTGCGTTCACGTTCATCGGTAGCGCCAATGTCCTGCGATGAGGCTCCTGAAAGGCTGCCCCCGCCTCCGCAGCCTAACGTATCACATAAGCGGTGCGAGCGCTTTTATAAACCACGAGCCTGCCGCCTACCGGGCGACCGCGGCTACTGCTCGAAACGGTCGATGAACCAGCGCAAGAGCCGCGTCCAGACCTCGTCCTTGCCGACGGCGTCCTCGATGCCGTGTTCGAGATTGGGATTGTCGTTGACTTCCATGACCACCATCCCGTGCTCGGTCTGCTTGAGGTCGACGCCGTAAAAGCCGTCGCCGATCGGGCGGGCCGCGCGCACCGCGGTCTCGATCACCTCGCGCGGCGCCTGGTCGATCTCGAAGGCGCGAAAGCCGCCCTCGCGCGGCGAGCCGTCCGGCCGGTATTTGACCACCTGCCAATGGCCGCGCGCCATGCGGTACTGGCAGATGAACAGCGGCTCGCCGGCGAGCACGCCAACCCGCCAGTCGAAATCGGTCGGCAGGAATTTTTGCGCCAGCAAGAGGTCGGTTTCCTCGAACAGCTCGTCGCAGATGCGCTTGAACTCGGCCGCCGATTCGATCTTGTGCACGCCGCGCGAGAACGAGCCGTCCGGAATCTTCACAACGAGCGGCAGGCCCAATTCGTCGATCGCCTTGGCGAGGTCGGTGTCCTCGGCCAGGATCACGGTCGGCGGCGTCGGCACCTGGTTCTGCTGCAGGAGCTCCATCAGGAACACTTTGTTGGTGCAGCGGATCATCGAGATCGGATCGTCGATGACCGGCATGCCCTCCTGCCAGGCGCGGCGGGCGAACCGGTAGGTGTGATTGTCGATCGAGGTGGTCTCGCGGATGAACAGGCCGTCGAACTCGGCGAGCTCGGCGAGCTGGCGCTTGGTGATCGGCTCGACGTCGACCGAGAGCTTGTCGGCGATGCGGGCAAAATGCTTGATCGAAACCGGCGACGACGGCGCCATCTTCTCGTTCGGATCGTACAGCACCGCAAGGTCGTATTTGGCGACCGAGCGCGCCTTGGGATCGCGCCATTCGCGCCTGGTGTGGTTGTGCAGCGATTCGCGGAAGAACTCGGCCTCGCCGTTGGCGAGCCGGGTGATGTTGCGCGGGCGGATGCGGTCGATGGAAAACCATTCGCCCTGGTCGACGATGACTTCGAGCGCCGGGCAGCGGAACCAGTCGAACAGCAGCCGGCCGAACGATTCGAAGCGCTGGTCGCGGGCGATGCCGAAGCAGACCAAAAGCTTCAGTTCGCCGTCGGGCTGGAAATCGGCGCGCCGCGCGCAGCGGTTCAGCTCGTCCTCGAGCTCGGGCAGCGCGTGCTCGTAGAGCTTTTGCTCGCGCAGCTCCAGCATGGTCTCCACCGTCGGCACCACGCGATGGCCGCGCGCCTCGGCGAGCAGCGAGGCGTAATAGCCTTTCGACTGGTAGGCGTAGGAGCGGGCGAGGTTGACGAGCTTGGGCCGGCCCATGTCGAACAGGCGCGGCCGCGCCAAATACTCGCTGGTGGTGATGACCTTGTGCGGCGTCTCGGCGTTGGGCAGGTCGCGCGGCTGGTCGACCAGGATGACCCAGCCGGTCATGGGCGGGTCCCTTTCGAGAAAATACAGCCGAAATGTCTTGGGCCGATCATGCGTTCGAAGTCGGGCACGGCACCGCTGTCATAACCCCCGGCGGGACGATTGGCGACTGCGGCCGCCGCGCTGTCCACCATCAAAACCGATTCGCGCGGCGAAGTCAGGCGGCGAGTCAGGCAGGATGTGGGGAACTCTCAAGCGGCTTCTCGAAGCGCAGCGCGTCGTCCCGATCGTCATAATAGGCACGGTGCCGGCCGAACAGGCGATATCCCGACTTCTCGTAACGCGCAATGGCCCGCGTGTTGTGCTCGTGAACTTCGAGCCGCATGGCGCGGCAGCCGCGGCGCTTCGCGGCGCGTTCGGCAGCCGCGAGCAGAAGCGGCCCGACGCCGCGCCCGCCGCTATGCGGCGCAACCGCGATCGAATAGAGCCGGGCGAGTTTCGAGCGGGGCGGATAGAGGACGAGAACGTAGCCGGCAAATTGGCCGTTCTCCTCGGCAACAATGAGAGAGGCGTGCGGCGAGGCCAGGAAGCGCCGAAAACTGCGCCGCGACAGCACGTCGGTGGTGAAGACGGCGCGCTCCAACGCGACCAGCGCCGGCAGATCGCCGATGCGGCCGCGGCGCAGCTTTATGAGCGGCGAGCTTCGGTCGGCGGGTGTGGTCACGACGCCCGCGCCTGTTCGATCTGCGCGAGCAGGGTCTCCAGCCGCTGCAAACGGTCGGCCTCGCCGGGCGGCTTGTCCCAGCGCAGCCGGTTGATGCGCGGGAACCGCATTGCCACGCCGGATTTGTGCCGGGTCGAGCGCTGCAGACCCTCGAACGCGACTTCGAGGACGAGGCCGCGGTCGGGCTCGTGCACCACTTCGCGCACCGGGCCGAAGCGCTCGATGGTGTTGCGGCGGACGTAGCGGTCGATCTGCACCAGCTCCTCATCGGTGAAGCCGAAATAAGCCTTGCCGACCGGCACCAGCTCCTCGCCGCTCTGGCTCGTGGTCCACACGCCGAACGTATAGTCCGAATAATACGACGAACGCTTGCCGTGGCCGCGTTGGGCGTACATCAGCACCGCGTCGATGATGAACGGATCGCGTTTCCACTTCCACCACGGGCCTTTCGGCCGGCCCGGCAGATAGGCCGCCTCGCGCCGCTTGAGCATGACGCCCTCGACCGCGGCCGCATCGGGGCCGGCTCCCGCCCCGCTGGGATTTTTGCGCGCGGCGATGAGGTCGTGCCAAGTCGTAAGTGCGATCAGCGGCGACAGGTCGACGCGCTCGTCATCGAGCCGGGCGACGAAGTCCTCCAGCCGGGCGCGGCGCGCCGCAAACGGCAAACCGCGCAAATCCTCGTCGCCGTCGGCGAGCAGATCGTAGGCGCGCAGGTGGGCGGGAAATTCCGCCAGCAGTTTCGGCGTTACGGTTTTGCGGTTGAGCCGCTGCTGCAGCACGCTGAAGGACTGCACCAAACCGCCGCGCTCGATCAACAGCTCGCCGTCGATGGCGCCCGGCAGATGCAGCGCCTCGAGAAGATCTGGAAAACTTTTGGAAATGTCCTCGCCGGTGCGCGAATAAAGCCGCCTTGCCCCCACCCCACCCTCTCCCGCAAGCGAGGGAGGGTTCATCGATTTACCCTCCCCCGCAAGCGGGGGATAGTGGGGAGGCGGTTGATCGGGAGCATGAGGCGAGGATGCGGCGACGGCCTGGACGCGAATGCCGTCCCATTTCCATTCCGCCACGAAATCTGCGGGATCGAGCGCGGCGAGATCGGGCTCGTCGAGCGCCTGTGCCAGCATCGGCGGCCGGAACGGCGCCGGATCGCCGCAGTCCGGTTTTTCGGCGCGGCCTTCGAGCCAGGCGAACAGCTCGATGTAAGGCGGCGCCAGGCCCGGCCACATCAGCTCGATCTCCTGCGCCTCCTTGCCGCCGAGCGCCGCCACCGCGGTTTTGGCGAGCCGCGCCGAGACGCCGACCCGCAGGCCGCCGGTGACGAGCTTGATCAGCGCCCAGCGCCCGGTCTCGTCAAGCGCATCGAGCCAGCGCGCCAACGCGCCCGGCAATTGCGCTTTGCCGAGCGTGGCGAGCGTTTCGATGACGGTCGCGAGTTTTAGTTCGCTATCGGCTCGCTGTTCCCCTCCCCCTTGCGGGGAGGGGTCAGGGGTAGGACACCGCCCTTCTTGCGCTGCGCCGCCCAGTTCCCCTCCCCCTTGCGGGGAGGGGTCAGGGGTGGGGGTCGCGAGGTCCGCGAAAACTGGAGACGCGCGCTCTGCTCCTGTCGACGCTTGTGCATCACCTCCCGACCCCCCACCCCGACCCTCCCCCGCAAGGGGGGAGGGAGTCCGCCCCGCAAGCGGCGGCGGCCACATCAGCGCGACGGTTTCGGATAGATCGCCGACGTAGTCGTACGACAGCCCGAACAGCACCGGGTCGGTGCGCTCGGCGATCAGATTGCGGATCAAGCCCGGCTTGGCGTGGGCAAAGCTGAGCGCGCCGGTCAGCGCCGCGAGCGCCCAGCCGCGCTCGGAATCTTCGGTCGAGCGGAAATACTCCGTCATCAGCCGCAGTTTGGCATTGCGCGCCGGCTCATAGGCGAGGCGATCCAACAGTTCGGCGAAGCGCTTCATGATTCTTCGCCGGCGTCGTCTTCCGCTTGCCCCTGCGGGGAGGAGGATGCCTGCGTCGCGCTGTCCAAGCCTTCGTCCTCGTCGCCATAGCCGACGATATCGAGCGGCCGCGCCTTGAGGCCGCGCGTGCCGCACCAATACACCAGCGCGTCCTCCTGGCCGTGCGTCACCCAGATATCGCCGGCGCCGGTCGCCGCGACCGTGGCGGTGAGGCCGTCCCAATCGGCATGATCGGAAATAACGAGCGGCAGCATCACGCCCTGCTGCCGCGCCCGCGCGCGCACCCGCATCCAGCCGGACGCGAAGGCGGTGACCGGATCGGGGAAGCGCCGCGTCCAGATATCGGCGAGCGCCGATGGCGGGCATAGCGCGATGGTGCCGGCAAGCTCCGCCTTGCCGGCGCCGCGCACCGGGCGCAGCTCGCCGAGCGCGATGCCGCGGCTTTGGTAATAGCGCGTGATGCTCGCCATCGCGCCGTGCAGATAAATCGGCGCCTCGTAGCCGGCCTGGCGGATGAGCGCGATCACGCGCTGCGCCTTGCCCAACGAATAGGCGCCGACGAGGTGCGCGCGCTCGGGAAACAGCGCGACCGAGTGCAGCAATTTGCCGATTTCCGCGCGCGGATCGCCGTGGCGAAACACCGGCAGCGCGAACGTCGCCTCGGTGATGAACACGTCGCAGGGGACGAGCTCGAACGGCGCGCAAGTCGGGTCAGACGCCGGATCGGTCAAGTTTTTGTAGTCGCCGGAGGCGACGATGCGGAGACCGCCGGCTTCGACCGCGATCTGCGCCGAGCCGAGCACGTGGCCGGCGGGATGGAACGTCACTGCGGCGCCGTCGAGCGTCAGCCTTTCGCCATAGCGCACCGCCTGCGCGGCGCCGGCGAAGGTGTCGCCGTAGCGCAGCCGCATCAGGTCGAGCGTCTCCGCAGTCGCCAGCACCGCGCCGTGGCCGGCGCGGGCGTGGTCCGCATGCGCATGCGTGATCAGCGCCCGCTCCACCGGCCGGGTCGGATCGATATGAAAGTCGCCGCACTTGCAGCACAAGCCCGCCGGGGTCAGCGCCAAAATGTCTTCAGGACGCATGGGGCATACATAAACGCTGTGCGTCATTCCGGAAGCCGCGCCAGCGGCTATCGGCAATCCATGCTTCCGGTCTTTGCAATACCCGATGGGCGGTGGTTATGGATTCCGGGTTCGCGGGCTTCGCCCGCGCCCCGGAATGACGTGCGATGAAAGATACCGGCCCGCTGTTTGTCTCTTCCGGCGACCTCATCGCCGACCGCCGCTACAAATGGGCGCTCGATTATGCGGCGCGCGGCGACCTAGCCGGCGCCGCCGACATTCTGGCGCAGACCGTGGAGCTGGTGCCGGGCTTTGCCACCGCCTGGTTCGCGCTCGGCGCCATGCGCGACCGGCTCGGCGCGCGCGACGCCGCCATAGCGGCGTTCGAAAACGCGCGGCGGCTCGATCCCGACGATTATCACGGCGCGCGGTTGCAGCTCGCCCGGCTCGGCGCCGCCGAGCCGGCGCCGGCGATGACCACGGCCTACGTGCGGCGGCTGTTCGATCAATATGCCGCGCGTTACGACGGCGCGCTGCTCGAGCATCT
>JASHQS010000125.1 GCA_030038995.1 Xanthobacteraceae bacterium | reverse complement strand
TTGGGCGAGAGCGCGCGATAGAGCGACTCGCGGCTGATCCCGGCTTCGGCCGCCACCGCGCCGAGGCCGCCATAGGCTTCCGCCACCGTGCGCAGAGCCAACAGGCCCGCCGCACGGTCCTCCGGATCATCGAGCGATTCCAGCGCCGCTTTCAGATATTCCATCGCCAGCTCGCGGTTGGCGGCGAGTTCGGCGATCTCCGCCTCATGATGGGAGCGCGATCCCTTCAACCTTTTCATGCCTGCCTCCGCTTCCAGTCCGCCCACAATTCCTTCGCTCGCCTGATATCCGTCTGCTGGCTCGATTTGTCGCCGCCCGTGAGCAGCAGCACGACCGCCTTGCCATGCCGGGCGCAATAGACGCGATAGCCGGCCCCCACATGGACGCGCAGTTCGAGGACGCCTTCGCCCACCGGCTCGCAATCGCCGAAGTTGCCCAGCGCCAAGTGGTTCAGCCGCACCCGGATGCGTGCCTGCGCCTTGAGGTCGCGCAAGCCGTTCAGCCATTCGCTGAAGGGCTCGCGGCCATCCGCGCGCTGATAGCGCAGCAATTGGATCATATAGCGCTCTTGTAGCTTAAAAGCTATCCTTGTCGTCGTTATTCCGCGGCGCTCTCATTCCATTCAGCCGATTGCGTTGCGCGCAATCGACCTTCCCCCTCCAGGGGGGAGGTGGTCAGTCTGGCACACATGCGATAGCCCTTCCCACAAGGGGGACGGGGAGTCAGGAGGGACCCCATGGACATCGGCTTCATCGGGCTCGGCAATATGGGCTCGCACATGGCGCGGCGGCTGGTCGAGGCCGGCCACAAGGTCATCGTCTACGACGTGCGCCAGGAGGCGATCGGCAATATCGCGGCGCTTGGCGCCGTCGCGACACGCTCGCCGCGCGAAGTCGCCGACGCGGCCGAGACCGTGATGGCGAGCCTGCCGACGCCGGACATCGTTCTCAAAGTCGCAACCGGGCCGGACGGCGTGATCGAAGGCAAGCGGGTGCGCCGCTTCGTCGATCTTTCGACCACCGGCGCGGTGATGGCGCAGCGCATTTTCAAGCTGCTGGCCGCCAAAAACATCGTGCAGATCGATGCACCGGTCAGCGGCGGCGTGCGCGGCGCCGCCAAGGGCACGGTCGCCGTCATGGCGTCGGGGCCGCGCGCCGAAGTCGAAGCGGTCGAGCCCGCGCTCAAGGTGATCGGCAAGTTTTTCTACATCGGCGGGCGGCCGGGCGCCGGACAGACCATGAAGCTTTGCAACAACGTGCTATCCGCCGCCGCCATGGCGGCGACGTCCGAATCGTTCGTCACCGGTGTCAAGGCCGGGCTCGACCCGAGGATCATGGTCGATGTGATCAACGCCAGCTCGGGACGCAGCACCGCCACGGAGCAGAAGTTTCCGGAAGTCGTCATTCCGCGCACCTTCAACCAGGGCTTCACTGCCGGGTTGATGCTCAAGGACGTGAACCTGTTCCTCTCGGAGGCCAAAGCGCTCGGCGTGCCGGTCGAAACCATCGAAGCGGTCGCTGCGCTGCTCAAGCTCACCTGCGACGAACTCGGTCCCGACAAGGACATCACCACCGTGGTACGGCCGATCGAGAAACGCGCCGGTGTCGAAGTGCGCGCGCCAGCATCGTGACAAGCGGATCGATGAACAGAGACGGATCGAAGATCGTGCGCGGGTTTCGCCAGCAAGCCCGCCGGCGGCGGCCATGAAGACGCCGCGTCTCGACGACTTCCGTCGCATCGTCGTGAAGGTCGGCTCGTCGCTTTTGGTCGATTCGCAAGCCGGGAAGCTGAAGGAAACGTGGCTCGCGTCGCTCGTCGCCGATCTCGCGGCGCTGCATGGCAACAAGCGCGATATCCTGGTGGTCTCCTCCGGCGCCATCGCGCTCGGTCGCGCCGTGCTCAAGCTGCCGGCGGGCGCGCTCAAGCTCGAGGACAGCCAGGCGGCCGCGGCGGTCGGGCAGATCGCGCTGGCACGGACCTGGACCGAGGCGCTGTCGCGGCACGGCCTCACCGCCGGTCAGGTGCTGGTGACGCTGGGCGATACCGAGGAGCGGCGGCGCTACCTCAATGCCCGCTCGACCATCGAGCGCCTCTTGGAATGGCGCGCGGTACCCGTGATCAACGAGAACGACACGGTGGCGACCAGCGAGATCCGCTACGGCGACAACGACCGCCTCGCCGCCCGCGTCGCCACCATGGCAAGCGCCGACCTCCTGGTGCTGCTCTCCGACGTGGACGGCCTTTACGACGCGCCGCCCGACACCGCGGCCTCAGCCAGGCATGTGCCCGTGGTGGAGCGCGTCACACCCGCCATCGGGGCGATGGCCGGCGCCGCCGGCTCGGAACTGTCGCGCGGCGGCATGCAGACCAAGATCGAAGCTGCCAAGATCGCGACCGCCGCCGGCACCTACCTGATCATCGCCTCGGGCCGCGTCGACCACCCGTTGCGCGCGATTGCCGACGGCGCCCGCTGCACATGGTTTGTTGCCGCAGGCAACCCGGTGACGGCGCGCAAGAAGTGGATCGCCGGCTCGCTCGAGCCGAAAGGCACGCTGACCATCGATGCCGGTGCGGTCGAAGCGCTGCGCCGCGGCAAAAGCCTGCTGCCGGCCGGGGTGGTGCGCGTCGAAGGTAGTTTCGGGCGCGGCGACGCCGTCGTCATCCGCGGCCCGGACGGCGCCGAGGTGGGACGTGGCCTATGCGCCTACGACGCCCCAGATGCGCAAAAAATCAGGGGCCGCCCGTCCGCCGATACGGCGTCGATTCTCGGCTTTTCCGGCCGCACCGAAATGATCCATCGCGACGATCTGGTGGTCAATCGCCTATAAGCCGACCGCAGCTAAGCTATAAAAAATATAAACAGTCGGGCCGGGCGCCATCATCCGGATGAGTCCGCACACCCGGCCCTGACCATTGCCGCGCGTAAGACGCCACGCAAAATACGCAAACGTCGAAGACGCAGCGTCGAAAACGCAACTTGCCGCAACTGACGCCGCACCAACCGCTGACCGGCCGGCCGGTTCCCACACAAAGCTCGGAACTGCAGAAGAAAAACATGCAGGCTCGAAAAAGGATGAACCCCGGCCGCTAAAACGACCGGGGTTCGACGCCGGGTGATTGAGGGTGAGGGGCTGGGGGGCTTCGCCCGGCGCCTGACCGTCAACGTCGTTCCTACCTCCTGGTTCCTGCCGCGATGGCAAATTTTTTGGACCGATGCGAAAATTCTTTTGGCCGGGCTACCTGCCGGCCGGAGCCTACCACTCGCAGGCGATGGCGTGCCGGCGCGGGCGCCATGTCCCGCGGCTTGGCGGGCAGATCGATATGCTTGCCGTCGGGCATGACCACGTAGCGCGCCGATACGCGGAGGCGGCCGTATTCGCCGCCCCTGCCCTCCACCACATAGACGGCACCGACCGGGAACGATTTTGGCAACCGGTTCACCCATGACGCTGTCGCTTGACCCATCATGCTCTCCAAATTTGCGAGCGCGCGCACCACCTTTGCCGCAACGGGCCGAGCCAAGGCCCGTTCCTCAAATTCTTCGCGCTGCCGAAGAAAGCGGTGGATAGGTGTGGACAACCGGCGCGCGCGGCGGCCGGCCTGCTGCCTCGCCGGGTTTTCGCGAACGTGCTAGGAGAAGGTGACTGGCAGCCGGATCAAGGCCATGAACGTTCCCCTGCAGGCAGTTGGAAGCGCCGGAAGGCTTGAGGCCGTAATGCGGGCGCTTGGCCGCGAGGTCCGCGAGGCTGCCCGCGCCATTGCTCTTGCCCCCGCGGCGCAAAAGAACCGGGCGCTCGCCGCCATGGCGGAGGCCGTTCGCAGGTCCCGTGCGGCGATCCTCGCGGCCAATGCCCAGGATGTGGCGCAGGCCAAAGCCGCCCAAGCGACCGCCGCCTTCATCGATCGGCTGGCCCTTGACGACGCGCGGGTTGAGGCGATGGCAGCGGGAATCGAGGTGGTCCGCAAGCTCAAGGATCCGGTCGGCAGCGTCATGGCCGCATGGCGACGCCCCAATGGCATGTGTATCGAGCGCGTGCGGGTGCCGCTCGGCGTGGTCGGCGTCATTTACGAAAGCCGGCCGAACGTGACGGCCGATGCCGGCGCGCTGTGCCTGAAGGCCGGCAACGCCGTGGTGCTGCGCGGCGGTTCCGACAGCTTCCGATCGTCGCAGGCCATTCACGCCGCGCTGGTGACCGGGCTTCGCGAAGCGGAGCTGCCCGCTGCGGCGATTTCGCTGGTGCCGACCCGCGAGCGCGAGGCCGTCGGCATGATGCTCGCAGGGCTCGATGGCGCCATCGACGTCTTGGTGCCGCGCGGCGGCAAAAGCCTGGTCGCGCGCGTGCAGAGCGAGGCGCGCATCCCGGTGTTCGCGCACCTCGAGGGCGTTTGCCACGTCTATGTGGACGCCAAGGCCAAGCTCGCCATGGCCAAAGCCATCGTGCTCAACGCCAAGATGCGCCGCACCGGCGTTTGCGGGGCCGCCGAAACGCTGCTGGTCGACCGCAAGGCCACGCCGCGGCTGCTCAAGCCGCTCGTCGCCATGCTGCTCGATGCCGGTTGCGAAGTTCGCGGCGACGCCGCCGCGCGGGCGGCCGATGCGCGCGTCAAGCCGGCGAGCGAAGCCGATTGGAGCACCGAATATCTCGACGCCATCATGACCGCAGGCGTGGTGGACGGCGTCGACGGCGCGGTTGCACACATTGAGCGCTACGGCTCGCACCACACCGACGCGATCGTCACCGAAGACAAGCGGGCGGCCGAAAAATTTTTGCGCGAAGTGGATTCGGCGATCGTTCTGCACAATGCCTCGACCCAATTCGCCGACGGCGGTGAATTCGGTTTCGGCGCCGAGATCGGCATCGCCACCGGGCGCCTGCACGCCCGCGGGCCGGTCGGCGTCGAACAGCTAACCACTTTCAAATATCGCATTCGCGGCAGCGGACAAACGCGGCCATAACCGGCCATAATGAACACCGCGCCCGCGCCACCGCCTGGGGCGAACGGATACCGGCGCCCGATATTCTGGGGAGGGATTGCTTCTGACGCGCACCACGAGCGAGTCCCGAGCCGGGCGCTCGGCTGCCGCGTATGCTTCTTCTCCCGCTCCTGGGACGAAGCGGCGGAGCGGCATCATGGCCCCGGTGGCGTTGCCGCCCCATGCGCCCGGCATGCGCATCGGATTGTTCGGCGGCACGTTCGATCCGGCGCATGCGGCGCATCGCGCCGCTTGCCTGCTGGCGATGCGGCGGCTCAGGCTTGACCGGGTATGGTGGCTCGTCACTCCCGGGAACCCGCTGAAGGATACGCGCGGTCGCGCGCCGCTGTCCGAACGCGTTGCTGCCGCGCGGGCATTGGCGCATCACCCGCGCATCGACGTCACCGACTTCGAGGCCCAGCTCGGCAGCCATTACACCTTTGAGACCATCGCGTACCTGGTGCGGCGCTGTCCGGGCGTGCGTTTTGTCTGGATCATGGGCGCCGACAATCTGCGCAGCTTTCACCGCTGGCAGCGCTGGCGCGACATCGCCGCAATGGTACCGATCGTGGTAATCGACCGCCTCGGGCCGAGTCTTTACGCCGCCGCCGGCGCGGCCGGCCACGCTTTGGCCCACGCCCGGCTGCCCGAAACCGCCGCCAGGGCGCTGCCGGAACGAAAGCCGCCAGCCTGGATTTACCTGCACGGCCTCAAATCGCCGCTCTCATCCACGGCGTTGCGGGCGAAAAGAGCGTTACAGGGCGGTTGAAACCGTCAGGCGGCCGTGCCTATCTTAGGCGCGGCGCCTTGCGGATTCGCCCCGGCGCCGACCAGGAGCGAAAGGATAAGGATCCCTGTCCATATCTGCCATCTCTCGGGCCGATCGTCGCGTGCCCGAAGCGGTCTCCAGAATGCGTCTTGACGCCGAGGAGATCCTCCAACTGGTTCTCGCGCGCCTCGACGACATGAAGGCCGAGGACATCCTCACCATCGACTTGCGGAACAAATCTTCGATCGGCGACTACATGGTGGTGTCGTCCGGCCGCTCCCAGCGCCATGTCGGCTCGGTCGCCGACAGGGTCGTCGAAGACTTGGACAAAGCCGGCATTGCGACCCGCGTCGAAGGCGTGCCGCATTGCGACTGGGTGCTGATCGACGCCGGCGACGTGATCGTTCACGTGTTTCGGCCCGAAGTACGCGCCTTCTACAATCTGGAACGGATGTGGATGTCCGGGCCCGTGGCGCGGCGCGCCGGCTGATCGATCGGGACCAACTTGCGCCCCGGAGCGCGGCGAGAAATCCGCCGCGCCCGCTACATCCTCCTCATCCTCAAGACGATGAACCGGCCATGCGCATCGTTGTCATTGCGGTCGGCCGATTGAAGCAGGGACCCGAGCGTGAGCTTGCCGAGATGTATCGCAAGCGCGCGGCGGGCGTCGGGCGCAGGCTCGGCCTGCGCGACATCGAAATCGTCGAAATCCGGGAAAGCCGGGCGCAAGACGCGGAGCGGCGACGCACTGAAGAATCCATCGCCATCGCCAATGTGATCCCGCAACGCGCCAAGCTCGTCGTCCTCGATGGGGGCGGCGACAATCTGGATAGTGCGGCATTCGCGGCGCTGCTTCGCGAATGGCGTGCGGAAGATCGCCCGGCCGTCTGCTTTGTCATTGGCGCCGCCGACGGGCTGGCGGACAGCTTGCGGCGGCGCGCCAGCCTGAAGCTCGCCTTTGGGGCCGCCACCTGGCCGCATCAACTCGCGCGCGTCATGCTGCTCGAGCAACTCTATCGTGCCGGCACCATCTTGGCCGGGCACCCGTACCACCGGGGCTAAAGTCGGGACCCATTAACGGTCCGTAATCCAGCTTCACTGGATTGTGACGCGGACGAGAAGCGAGCGTCTTATTCCCGACCCATCCGTGGGGCTTCCCTTGCATCCGCGAGGCTTGCATCTACCGTGCACAGTATGATTCTCCGCCGGTCGCGCGCCATCGATTCGGGCCTGGTTCTCGGCTCGGCTTTGGCTTTGGCGCTGCCGTTCGGGGCTCCCCGGCATGCCGACGCCCAGACGCCGCCTGCCGACGCGGTTGCGCCGGCTGCTGCATCCTCGGCCGACGCGCTCAAACAGCGCGATCAGGAGCTTGATGCCATCCGCGCCCGGCAGCGCCAATCGACCGACAGTCAGGCCAAGCTGCGGCTGCAGATCGAGGCGCTCAGCCAGGACCGCCGCGCGCTCAACCAGCAGCTCATCGAGTCCGCCGCGCGAGTGCGGACCGTGGAGGCGAAGATCGAAGCAACCGAGGCCAAGCTGCGGTCGCTCGACGAGCGCGAAAGCGTGTTTCAAAAATCGTTGGACGAACGGCGCGCCGTGATCATTGAAATCCTCGCCGCCCTGCAACGGGTCGGCCGCCGGCCGCCGCCGGCGCTCCTGGTACGGCCCGAGGATGCGCTGCAAGCGTTGCGGACGGCGATCACGCTCGGCGCCGTGGTGCCCGACATGCGCGCCGAAGCCGAGGCGCTGGCCGGCGATCTCGCCGATTTGGCGCGCGTGCGCCAAGACATTGTTGCCGAACGCAGCGTGCTCGCCGGCGATCTTGAGCACCTCGCGCAGGAGCAATTGCGCCTCAACATGCTGATCGAGGCGCGGCAGAAGAGCGAGGCGACCGCCGAACAGGCTTTGGCGGGCGAGCAACAGCGCGCCGTCGATTTGGCGCGCCGGGTCGACAATCTGAAGGACCTCATCGCCAAGCTGGAGCAGAACCTTGATTCGGCGACGCGCGCAGCGCGTGCCGCCGCGCACTCGGTCGAACAGGATGCGACGGCCCCGCAGCTTGCCGCGCTCGGCGATCCCGGCCGCTTGGCGCCGGCGGTGGCATTCGCGGCGACGCGCGGCCAGTTGCATCTGCCCGTCAACGGCGTGCCGATTCGCGGCTTCGGCGCGCCCGACGGCGCCGGTGGAACCCAGAAAGGACTTTCCATTGCGACCCACAAGGGCGCGCAGATCACCGCCCCATGCGACGGTTGGGTAGTTTACGCCGGCCCGTTTCGCAGCTATGGGCAACTCTTGATCCTCAATGCCGGCGGCGGCTATCATGTGCTGTTAGCGGGGATGGATCGGATATCCGTCGATCTCGGACAGTTCGTGCTGACCGGAGAACCCGTAGCGGTGATGGGCGGCCCGGCACAGGTGTCTGCCGCCGTAGCCGCCGGATCGAAGCAACCTGTACTCTATGTGGAGTTCCGCAAGGACGGCGCTCCCATTGACCCCAGCCCCTGGTGGGCGACGAACGAAAGCGAAAAGGTTCGCGGATGATGCGCAAGACCACTCTGATTCTCCTGGGTGCCCTGGCCGGAACCGCCGTGACGCTGGCGGTGACGCAGCCCCGCACGCTGCTGATCGGCTCGAGCGCCAAGGCGGCGGCTTCCGACACCTACCGGCAGCTCAATCTGTTCGGCGACGTGTTCGAGCGCGTGCGCGCCGACTACGTCGACAAGCCGGACGACAAAAAGCTCGTCGAGTCGGCGATCAACGGCATGCTGGCCGGGCTCGATCCGCATTCGAGCTACATGGATCCGAAAAGCTTCGACGACATGCAGGTGCAGACCCGCGGCGAGTTCGGCGGTCTCGGCATCGAGGTCACCATGGAAGATGGGCTGATCAAGGTGGTGGCGCCGATCGACGATACGCCCGCCGCCAAGGCCGGCGTCAGGGCGAACGACATGATCACCATGCTGGACGACGAAGCGGTTCAGGGCATGACGCTGAGCCAGGCCGTCGACAAGATGCGCGGGCCGGTCAACACCAAGATCAAGCTCACCATCGTGCGCAAGGGCGTCGATAAGCCGATCGTGTTGAACATCACGCGTGACATCATCCGCGTCAAATCGGTGCGTTCCCATCCCGAGGGTAACGACGTCGGCTATATCCGCATCACCCAATTCAACGAGCAGACCGCCGATGGCCTGAAGCAATCGATCGCCGACTTGAAAAACCAGCTCGGCACCGACAAGATCAAGGGCTATATCCTCGATCTGCGCAACAACCCAGGCGGCTTGCTCGATCAAGCGATCTCGGTGTCGAACGCGTTCCTCAACAAGGGCGAGATCGTCTCCACCCGCGGGCGCAATTCCGACGAGACGCAACGCTTCAATGCCCGGCCGGGCGGCGATCTGACCAACGGCAAGCCGCTGATCGTCCTGATCAACGGCGGCTCGGCATCGGCATCGGAAATCGTTGCCGGCGCGCTGCAGGACCACAAGCGCGCGACCCTGGTCGGCACGCGCTCGTTCGGCAAAGGCTCGGTGCAGACGATCATCCCGCTCGGCGCCGGCAACGGTGCGCTGCGGCTGACCACGGCGCGCTACTACACGCCGTCCGGCCGCTCGATCCAGGCCAAAGGCATCGTGCCCGATATCGTGGTGCTGCAGGACGTGCCCGACGAGCTGAAGACACAGACCGACTCCAAGGGCGAAGCGTCGCTGCCCGGCCACCTGAAAGCCGAGGGCACCGAAAAGTCCGGCTCGCAGTCTTATGTGCCGCCGGACGAGAAGAACGACAAGGCGCTGAAAGAGGCGATCGATCTTCTGCGCGGCGCCACCAGCAACGCGGCCTTCCCGCCGAAGGTCCAGAC
The DNA here is from genome assembly GCA_030038995.1 of Xanthobacteraceae bacterium. GTDB lineage: Bacteria > Pseudomonadota > Alphaproteobacteria > Rhizobiales > Xanthobacteraceae > BOG-931. The sequence continues at coordinate 31,244 of JASHQS010000125.1, read as the reverse complement.
CGCGGTGCCGAACTAACGGCGGCAAACTCCGCCGACCAACGCCTCGGGGCGGCAACGGAGCCGCCCCATTTTTTTCGACCGCAGCCGATCTGCGGACACGGCGGGCCGCTCGCCGGGAAACCGGGCGAGCAGGGCAGCGTCGGCCGCCGTGCTAGACTTGCCGGGATGATTCGCAAAGCGAGCGATTCGCAAGGCGGCCGTCGATGACCACGGATGACTTGAACGCGCCGCTTGGTCAGCGGCGGACCCGCCGCCGGCGCGCCGTCCGCATCCCCCTGCCATATGTCGTTGCCGGCGCGCTGGCGCTTTTTCTCGGCACGTTTGTGCTGTGGGCGGCCATCGGCGACGATCCGCTGGGCGGCGAGCCCATGGCCGTGGTCCCGACCCATTTGCCGGCCGGCACATCCGCCACGCCGGCGGTGCATGCAGCCGCCGCGGGTCATGGAGGTCCCGGCCGCTACGACGGCCCGGCTCAAGAAGGCTCACCGCCCAATCCGGCCCAGAAGGTGAAGCAGGCCAAAGCGGCGGAACCGCCGAACGGGACCACCACGGTCAATATCATCAACGGCATGACCGGAGCGCGTCAGGAGGTGACGATCCCCACCCCCGCTCTTGCAGGCAACGGATCGTCGCCAGCAATCAGCGCTCCCGCCGACGCAAAATTCGTCGAGATGACGGCACAGGGTCCGATTCCGAAGATCGCGGCCGACGGGGTGCGGCCGGCAGACGCATTTGCCCAACCGGTAGAAGCGCTCGCCGGCAAGCCCGACGCGCCGCGTATCGCGTTGATCGTCAGCGGCTTGGGGGTGAGCGCCAAGACCACGTCCGATGCCATCACGCGGCTGCCGGGGCCGGTCACGCTCGCCTTCGTGCCGTACGGCAACGATGCCGCGTCGGTGGCGCGGGCACGGGCCGGCGGCCACGAAATCCTGCTGCAAGTGCCGATGGAACCCTTCAGCTATCCGGACAACGACCCCGGCCCGCAGACCCTGCTGACCTCGCTCACGCCGCAGCAAAACCGCGACCGGCTGCATTGGGTGATGAGCCGGTTCCAAGGTTACGTCGGGCTCATCGACATGATGGGCGCGCGCTTCACCGCCTCCGAGCAGTCGTTTGCGCCGATCTTGCACGAGATCGCCGACCGCGGGTTGATTTTCGTCGATGACGGCGCCAATCCGCGCAGCGTCGCCGGACGGATTGCCGGCGCCGACAACTTGCCGTTCGCCGAAGCCGAGGTGATCATCGACGCGGTGCCCACTCCGGGCGAGATCGATCGCGCGCTCGGCCGTCTGGAAACGGCGGCCCGCGAGCATCACGTCGCGGTCGGCATCGCCTCGGCGCTTCCGGTGTCGATCGACCACATCGCCAAATGGGCCAAGGCCGTGCAAGACCGCGGCATTCTTCTGGTGCCGATCACCGCCGTGGCAAAGCGGCAGGAGACAGCTATCAGTCATCAGTGATCGGATAAAATGCCGGTATTGCCTGACTACTGACCACTGATTATTGATACCTGATGCTCCCCTACCGTCCCTGCGTCGGCATCATGGTGCTCAACCGCGACGGCCTTGCCTTCATCGGCCGCCGTACCGGCGGCCCCGAGCACGTCGATATGGCGCATGCCTGGCAGATGCCGCAGGGCGGCATCGATGCCGGCGAAGAACCGTGGCCCGCCGCGCGGCGCGAGCTGTACGAAGAAACCAACATCCGCTCGGTCGAACAGCTCGGCGAAATCGCCGCATGGCTCAACTACGACATTCCGCCCGGCCGCATCGGCCAAGCCTGGAACGGCCGCTATCGCGGCCAGACGCAAAAATGGTTCGCGGTCCGCTTCACCGGCGCGGAAAGCGAAATCGACATCGTACGGCCCGCCGGCCGCCATGAGGCGGAATTCTCGGCCTGGCGATGGGAGGCGCTGGAAAACATCCCGGCGCTGGTGGTGCCGTTCAAGCGCCCGGTTTACGAGCGCGTCGTCGACGAATTCGCCGAATTCGCGCAGGCGCGCACATAACAGACCGAACCCGGTCGCATCGCGCCGCCGGTGGCAACGGCCAGCAAAAGTTAGCCGTTGCGACGGCTTTCTCTGATCGACAGAATAAGCCCGATCGACCTGCCGAAACTCCCCTGTTAGAGACGTGAACGATTATTGCGCGGCTGCCGCGCCTTGCTCCGCTCGCGGCGCCGGCGCATTGACGGTCTTGCCCGGCCATTTGCACAGGTCGGCAATCAGACACTTTTCGCACAGCGGCCGGCGCGCAACGCAGACATAGCGGCCGTGCAGGATAAGCCAGTGATGGGCGTGCAGCCGGTAGCGCTCGGGCACCACTTCCACCAACTTCATTTCGACGTCGAACGGCGTTTTGCCGACCGCAAGCCCGGTGCGGTTGCCGACGCGGAAAATGTGGGTATCGACCGCGATCGTCGGCTCGCCGAACGCGACGTTGAGCACCACATTGGCGGTCTTGCGGCCGACGCCCGGCAGGGCCTCCAGAGCGGCGCGGTCGGGCGGCACCTTGCCGCCGTGCTGGGCAATGAGCTGCCGCGACAGCGCGATCAGATTCTTGGCCTTGGTGCGGTACAGGCCGATGGTCTTGATCAGTGCACGCACCCGCGCTTCGCCGAGCTTGACCATCTTTTCCGGCGTGTCGGCGAGCTTGAACAAAGCCGGGGTGGCCTTATTGACGCCGGCGTCGGTTGCCTGGGCCGACAGCACGACCGCGACCAGAAGCGTGTACGGATCGACATGCTCCAGTTCGCTGCGCGGAACGGGATTGGCGGCCTCGAAGCGGCGGAACGCTTCCTCGATTTCGGCTTTGGTCCATTGCGGCAGGGCGCCGTGGACGGCCGCAGCGTCGGCCTTGATCCTCGCTTTGGCGCCCTTGACGCGCGCCGCCCTGCCCTTGCGGGCGGCTTGCAGCCTCTGCCTGGTGGTCTTCCGGATGGTCTTGCGCGGCATGGTTCCCGTATACTGGGCGCGATGAGCAACGACAACGCTTTTGCCGACCCGAAAATCTTCTCGGCCGTGATCACGCCGCATCGCTCGCTGACGCCGCGCGGCTTTCTGATCCTCATGCTCTGCCTCGGCGGCCTGAGTTTCGTCTCCGGCATGGCGTTCGTTCTGATGGGGGCATGGCCGGTGTTCGGCTTCTTCGGCCTCGACGTGCTGCTGGTCTACTTCGCGTTCCGTGCCAACTTTCGCGCGGCGCGCGCCTATGAGGAGGTGACGGTGACCGCCTCGGAGCTGACCGTGCGCAAAGTCAATGCGCGCGGCGGGGTGCGCGAATGGACGCTCAATCCGCTCTGGGTGCGTCTCGAGCGCATCGTGCACCAGGAGTTCGGCATCGAGCGGCTGTTCCTGGTCTCGCGCGGACGGCGGCTGACGATCGCCAGCGCGCTCGGGCCGGACGAGAAGGCGAGCTTTGCGCGGGCGCTGGCGAATGCCCTCGGCGAGGCGAAGCGCGGGCCGACCCAGACGGTGCTGTAGGTGGCGCATAGCGAATGGCGAATGGCGAATGAAAGAGCCGCACCCTATTGGCTATGCGCCAGTTCGCCATGCGCCACTTCGCCAATCCAGAAATCGGGTGGTTTGCGCCTGCCTCGCCGCCTAGATCGGGAACGATGATGATGGAGGCAGCCATGCTCTCACCCGATCGTATGATCCATCCGATGCCGCTCGCGGCGGCCGCCGCCGATTATGAGGTGGTGCGGCGCGCCATCGGCCACATCCGCGGTCATTGGCGCGAACAGCCGGAAATCGAGGCCATCGCCGAGGCCGCCGCCGTCACGCCGACCGAATTGCATCATCTGTTTCGCCGTTGGGCCGGACTGACGCCGAAAGCGTTCTTGCAGGCGCTCACGCTCGACGGCGCGCGCAAGCTGTTGCGCGATTCGGCGAGCGTGCTCGACGCCACCTATGAGGTCGGCCTGTCCGGCCCCGGCCGGCTGCACGATCTGTTCGTGACCCACGAGGCGATGTCGCCCGGCCAATGGAAATCCGGCGGCGACGGCCTCGTCATCCACTTCGGCTTTCATCCGTCGCCGTTCGGCAGCGCGCTCGTGATGGCGACCGAGCGCGGTCTCGCCGGCCTCGCCTTCGCGGATCCCGGCGAAGAACTGGCGACGCTCGACGATATGAAGCGGCGCTGGCCGAAAGCGACCTACGTGGAAAACAGCGCCCGCACCGCGACGCTCGCCGAGCGGATTTTCGATCCGGCGCAATGGCAGCCGCAACAACCGCTGCGCGTGGTGCTGATCGGCACCGATTGGGAAGTCCGGGTCTGGGACGCGCTCTTGCAAATCCCGATGGGCCGCCTTGCGACCTATTCGGGCATCGCCCAAAAGGTCTGCACGCCCGAGGGGGCGCGCGCGGTCGGCGCCGCGGTTGGCAAGAACCCGATCGCGTTCGTGGTGCCGTGCCACCGTGTCGTCGGCAAAAGCGGCGACCTTACCGGCTACCATTGGGGCATCACCCGCAAGCGCGCCATGCTCGGCTGGGAAGCCGGGCAGGTTGCGGCCGCGGCGTAGCTCTCCCCTTTGGCTTGACCTTACGAGCGGCTGTTTCCCGGATGCGGTGCAGCGCGAAGCGGTGCACCGCTGTTCCGGGATCGTTTCAAACTCGGAATTTGTGACGATCCCGGGTCTGCAGCGCACCACTTCGTGCTGCGCTGCGCCCGGGGAACGCAGCTACCTATATTAGCGCCGATGAGGCGTTGACCTTGGACGCCAAATGCTGCCCGCATTGACGCTCGCGCTGCGATCCGCAATACCGCCCGCGCGTTATCTTGAGCGAAGGATGCGGACATGCAGCGGCGGCGGCCCGTCATGCTGGTGATTCTGGACGGCTGGGGTTGGCGCGAGGAACGCGCCGACAACGCCGTCCGCCTGGCCAGGACGCCGCGCTTCGACCGGCTCTGGCAGGGTCCGCACGGCTTCCTGCGCACGTCCGGCAAGGACGTCGGCCTGCCGGACGGGCAGATGGGCAATTCCGAGGTCGGGCATTTGAACATCGGCGCCGGCCGCGTGGTGACGCAGGATTTGCCGCGCATCGACCGGGCAATCGCGAACGGCGAGATCGACCGCGCGCCGGCGCTCGTCGAATTGATCGGCAAGCTGCAAAAGAGCGGCGGCACCTGCCATCTGCTCGGCCTGGTGTCGCCAGGCGGCGTGCATTCGCATCAGGACCATGCCGCGGCGCTGGCGAAAATCCTCGCCGCAGCCAACGTGCCGACGCTGGTGCACGCCTTCACCGACGGCCGCGATACGCCGCCGCAATCGGCGGCCGACGACATCGAGCGCCTGATGGCGGCGCTGCCGAAATCGGTTTCGATCGCGACGGTGAGCGGCCGCTACTATGCGATGGACCGCGACAAGCGCTGGGACCGCATCGAAAAGGCTTACAAGGCAATGGTCGATGCCGAAGCGCCGCGCTTTGCCGAAGCGCCGGCCGTCATCGCCGACGCCTATGCCAACAAGAAATTCGACGAGTTCGTCCTGCCGGCGGTCGTCGGCGATTACCACGGCATGAAGGACGGCGATGGCGTGCTGTGCTTCAACTTCCGCGCCGACCGCGTCCGTGAAATTCTCTCGGCGCTGCTCGATGCGAAATTTTCCGGTTTTGCGCGGCAACGGATCATCGGCTTCGCCGCGGCAGCCGGGATGACCGAATATTCCGAGGAGCTCAACAAACTGATGCAGACGATCTTCCCGCTGCAAACGCTCAAACACATCCTCGGCGAGGTGGTTGCCGACGCCGGGCGCAAGCAGCTGCGCATGGCCGAGACCGAAAAATACGCGCACGTCACCTATTTTCTCAACGGCGGCCGCGAAGAGCCGTTTGCCGGCGAAGACCGCATCCTGGTGCCGTCGCCAAAGGTCGCGACCTACGACCTGCAGCCGGAAATGTCGGCGCGCGAACTCACCGACGAGGCGGTGGCCGCGATCGATTCGGGCCGATACGACCTGATCGTGCTCAACTACGCCAATCCCGACATGGTCGGCCACACCGGCAGCCTGGCCGCCGCCATCAAAGCGGTGGAAACGGTCGATGCGGGTTTGGGCCGCATCGCCGACGCCATTCAAAAAACCGGCGGCGCGCTCCTGGTCACCGCCGACCACGGCAATTGCGAGATGATGCGCGATCCACAAACCGGCGGACCACACACCGCCCACACCACAAATCCGGTGCCGCTCATGCTGGTGGGTGCGCGCAACCGCGCGCTCAACGTCGAAGGCCGCCTCGCCGACATCGCGCCGACTTTACTCGAACTGATGGAATTGCCGAAGCCGCAGGAAATGACCGGCGTGTCGCTGTTGCAAGGTGATTAAGTGCTGTCTAAATTCCAGGTGGTTAGTTCGCAATCAGATCAAGCGGCGTGCTCTATGGGTAGTCACCCAAAAATGGCTACGCTGGTCGTACTGCCAGCCCATATCAAGCAGCATTTGGGCAAAATCGCTCTTTGAAATACCCAATGAATTGATTGCGCCCTTATGCCAGGCGCGCAACACAATTCTATTGAACAAAGCCTCGCCATAAAGCGGCTCGTGCATTTCACGCAGGAGTTGGTAGAGTTCGCTCTCAAGATCAAATTTTTGGCCGAGTTCATACTTAACAGCTCTTCCTGTATTGAAGAACGACAGGATGAGCTCCCCTGCCAACACCGATGCACTACCTTTCTTCTTGTGCATCGACCAAATTGGATCACCAACCTGAGGCACCGCGGCACGCAAATCTGCGCCCGAGTCCGCAGCCGAGGTCAAAATGGTTTGAAAATACGAAGTGTTCCAATGCTGGAAAACAACGGATAGCCAGCGATCCGGCTTTAATAGATCGAGGCACGCACGAATACTCGATCCGAGGCGCTCTGTGTAGGCCTGATCGGCATGTTTTCGATCGCCGCCAACGATTATTTCATGTTTGGCTCTGGAAGGAGTTGGCAAAATGCCGAGCCATGCGTTCCACATCGTAGACAAATCGAGATAGGCGATATGGCCTCCGTATGGTGGATCGGTGAAGATATAATCAGCTGTGCGCCCGAGCACCTGGGGAAGCTCCAACACATCCCTGTCGTATGCATGAAATTCTCCATGCCAACCAGCCGATGATTGTCGCTTGTGCTCAATAGTCTGATCGACTTCAGCTTTTGCCGCCAGCACATTCATTGCGCGCTCTCGGAATGTCGGCCACAGCGGCAATCGCACGGGCTTTTTTGCCACTTTGTACCTGTAAATGCTGAATATGCTTGACCCCCCACGCGACGCCAATCGACCTTCTGCCGAAAGAAAGGTGCGATTTAGTTTCGCCAGCGTTGCGGAGAATGCCAGCAACATTGCATTGCGCGCATACTTATTTGATATTCTCGCAACTTGCTCTCGGATCACAGCAAGCGCGGCTAATTGTTTCGGCTCAAATAGATCGTACAGCAACGTTACGTCTGAATTCGCTGGGAGTACGACATTCTTCGGCAATCGAAACTGCTTTTGGTAGCGATCTAATTCGTCATCACCCGACTTCTCTATCTCGAACAAAATCCCTGAGCACGCCGACTCCATGGCTGCCAGTGCATCTCGATAATCGGAAAGATTTCCTTTGGCCAGGCCCGCGATACCGCTCGCGATGAAGTTTGCCAGCGGATTGAGGTCGTTGTGAACCCCAATCCGATTTTCCAGGAACGCCTCTATTGCAGTGACGCCCGATCCCCCAAACGGATCGATTACCCGATCTCCAGGCCGCGAATAGTGCAGTATATAATCACGCACGACATTAAACGGGCGCCTGGTAAAATACGGATGCACGCCATAGTGCCGCTTCGCAGTTTGACGCTCTGCCGAGATCGGATGCTGAATTGCCACAACGTTCCGGTAGAAGTTCATAATGCCAGCGTGAGTTCATCACGGCCATATTTATAGAACGCCTCAAGTTCAATCACATCGATGTTCTGGCGTACAGCTTCATGATCATGATTTGCACAGAGAATAACCGCCCGGCTAAGCTCGTCTTTGCCATATTTCTTCTCTTGATACTGGAAATTGTGACTATTCTTCTTAATCTCGACCGGCACGCGGTAGGGTGGATATGCGAGAAACTCGATAATCGAAGCGCAGTCATATCCCTTGCCTACGTAAGGACCCAGGAACACACCGAGATGATTGAGAGGCCCTGACGCGCGGAGCAAATCGGGCTCCAGGATATGCGGAATTTTCGTTTCAGGACGATGATCCTTTGCAATTCTGCATATTTCGCGGACGGACCATTCAAGCACCTCCGGCTTTGCGTGCCCAATCTTTTCCAAATGTCGCCGCCAAAACGGACTTATATAGTCGAGCGTGAATGTGAGAGGACGCTCTACTTTATGCAGCGTCGTTGTCCTCTTGGAGCCTGCGTATTTGCAAACAATCGGCCTCATATAAAAGGCGTCATCAATCGTGTCGACTTCAACGTCAATGCGCTCGAATTGCCCTGCGGGCAGGGAATACCAATGCCGGATTTGCTCGCCAATACTGGCCTCTCCCTGTCCCTGTTGGATTCGGTCATGACCAACGCTTCCCGGCACCACCTTCCCCTTCTCGTCCAACTTATGATCCTTCCCAACCGCGAAGAAATGTGACTTTGTTGCCCCATAAGGCGTAACGAGTGCGACCGGGACTGCGCCCTTGCTCCGCAAGTACGTTTTGACCGCGTCTGAAAGATCGTGGAAATAGTACTGAGGCCCGCCGGACGCCGCACTGGCGCGTTTTGTTTGCTGTAGATGCATTGCAATCAACCCCTCACAGATCGAGCTTAAATGTCCGTGAGCCCCAACACATCCGCCATCGAATAAAGCCCCGGCTTCTGCTCGCGCGCCCAGAGCGCCGCGTGCAGCGCGCCGCGGGCGAAGATCATGCGGTCCTCGGCGCGGTGGGTGAGTTCGAGCCGCTCAGCGGGCCCCGCGAACGTCACCGTATGATCGCCGACGACGGTGCCGCCGCGCAGCGAGGCGAAACCGATATCGCCCGGGCAGCGCGCGCCGGTCATGCCGTCGCGGCCGCGCGCCGAGCGTTGCGCGAGGTCGATGCCGCGGCCCGCCGCCGCGGCGCGGCCGAGCATCAGCGCGGTGCCGGACGGCGCATCGATCTTCTTGGCGTGATGCATTTCGAGAATTTCGATATCGTAGGCCTCGTCGAGCGTCTTGGCGACCCGCTTGACGAGCGCGGCGAGCAGATTGACGCCGAGGCTCATGTTGCCGGATTTGACGATGCGGGCGCGGCGCGCCGCCGTGGCGATCACCTTCTCCTCCTCGGCCGAATGGCCGGTGGTGCCGATCACATGGACGAGGCCGGCGGCGGCGGTCAATTCGGCGAAGGCGAGCGTCGCGGCCGGGATGGTGAACTCGATCAAGCCATCGGCGTCCTTGAGCAGCGGCGCAACATCGCTGACCACCTTGACGCCGTTCGCACCCAAGCCGGCGAGTTCGCCGGCATCGCGGCCGATCACCGCCGCGCCGGCCGCTTCGACGGCGCCGATCAGCGTCAGCCTCTTGCTGGCCGCCACGGCATGAATGAGCGTGCGGCCCATGCGCCCGCCGGCGCCGGCGACGATGACTCGCATTTCAGGCTGTGCCGCCGGCATTGGGACTTGCTCCGCTCGCTGCCGGTATAGCCAAGCGTGGCCGCAGCGGCAACGCGCGGACCCTGCCTCTGCCCGCAAGCCGCCGAGCGAAAATTCAGAATTTCGGTCCGTCGTAGCCTTCGACGATGACGAGATCGAGCGCCGCGTTGCCGTCGCGAAACGTCTTGGCCTTTTGATAACCGTCCGAGCGGTAGCAGGCCAAAGCGGCATCGTAGCTCGGAAATTCCAGCACCACCGTACGGCTTCGCGCCTTACCCTCGGTGACTTCGCTGGCACCGCCGCGCACCAGATAACGGCCGCCAAAGCGGCCGATCGGTTCCTGGTCGGCGACCATGTAGCGCTTATAGCTCTCGAGCTCGGTCACATCGCTGTGTCCGATCCAATAGCCCTTGCGCGCGGTGGCGGCCGGCGCCGCGACTCCTTGCGGCGGCTGCGGGCCGTCGTAGCCCTCGGCGATGATGAAATCGCATTGCGAATGCGGCAGACGCAGCAGGCGCGCGTTCTGATATTCGTCCGAGTGGTAGCAGGCGAGCGCCGCGGCATAGTCGGGAAATTCGCGCAGCACGTTGCGGCTGCGGGCGCGGCCCTCGACCACCTCGCATCTGCCGCCGCGCACCAGCGCGACGCCGCCATATTTTTCATGTGCCGGCGGCGTCGCCGCCATATAGGCCTTGTAGCCTTCCGCATCCGTCACATCGACGTGCGGAATCCAATAGCCTTTCGGCATCGGTTGCTCCTTTCGCGACAATGGACAGCAATTTGCCGGTCACGGCTGCGCGCCGTCGTAGCCCTCGATGACGATGAGATCGACGGTGCCATGCGGCAAGCGCCGCTTGATGTTTTCCTGATACTCGGGCGAGCGGTAGCAGGCGAGCGCGGTGGCGTAATCGGGAAATTCGATCACCACGTTGCGCGAACGGGCAGCGCCTTCCATGCCTTCGAACTTGCCGCCGCGCACCACGTAGCGGCCGCCGAATTTCTTGAAGATCGGCCCGTTGGCCGCCGCGTAGGGCCTGAAGCCCTCTTCGTTTTTCACATCGACATGCGCAATCCAGTAGCCCTTTGCCATGCGTAGTCTCCCTTTCAGCTTGCGGCTCGTGAAATTTCATCGACGATCGCCTGCGCCGCCGCCTTCGGATCAGACGCGCCGACGATAGGCCGGCCGACGACAAGATGATCCGCGCCGGCAGCAATGGCGGCGGCCGGCGTCATGATGCGCTTCTGGTCGCCGGCCGCGGCGCCGGCGGGCCGGATGCCGGGCGTTACCAGCTTGAGCTTGCCGCCGACGATTCCGCGCACCTTGGCCGCCTCGGCGCCTGAACAGATCAGCCCGTCAACCCCGATATCGCGGGCTTGCGCGGCGCGTTCGGCGACCAACTCGGCGACGGTGAAGTCATAGCCCGCCCGGGCGAGGTCGGCATCATCATAGGAGGTCAGCACCGTGACCGCCAGAATATGCAAGCCGCGTTCGCGCGCCTCGACCGCGGCCTTCATGGTCTGCGGATAAGCATGCACGGTAAGAAACGTCGCGCCGAGCCGCGCGGCGCTGCGCACGCCCTCGGCCACGGTGCTGCCGATATCGTGCAGCTTGAGATCGAGAAACACCCGCTTGCCGGCATCCGCCAGCACCGGCGCGTAGGCAAGTCCTCCCGCGTAAGCGAGCTGATAGCCGATCTTGTAGAACGACACCGCATCGCCGAGCCGCGCCACCATGGCCTGCGCGGCCTCGACCGAGGGCAGGTCGAGGGCGACGATCAGGCGCTCGCGCGGCTCAAGCTGCATCGCGGCAATCTCCCTCACGCCAAGGCGCGCGCCAGCTCGACCAGCCGACGCGCCATGGTCTTCAAGGCGGTGGCGGTGCTTTCGTCCTTGAGATTGCCCATGTCGTCGAACGCTTCGGTGGCATTGCCGACCGCAATCTGCTCGGGGATCACCAGCGCGCCGCAGCCGAGTTCAAGAATTTGGCGCAGCGCCAGGAGCGCACGCACGCCGCCGCCCGGACCGCTCGACGCCGCGCCGATGCCAAACACCCGATTCTTGAAGGCCGCATAAATCGGCTGGCCGCGGGCACGCGACAGCCAGTCGATGGTATTTTTGACGAGCGGCGTCACCGAAGCGCTGTATTCGGGACTGGTCATGAACACGCCCTGATGCGCTTCGAGCATGTGCCGCAGTTGCACGGCGTGTTGCGGCGGACCGACCTCGGCGGTCATCTCGGCGTCGAATAGCGGCAGCGGATAGTCGGCGAGCGAGATGCGCGTGACCTCGGCCTCGGCCAGCGCCAGCTCCTTGGCGGCAAGCGCGGCAAGCCGTCCGTTGTGCGAGCCTGACCGCAGCGAGCCGGGAATGACGAGGATTTTTGGAGCGAGCATGTTCGAGTCGGAAATCAGAAATCGGAAGTCAGAAATCAGAAGAGAGTGTTCGGATAAGCTCGCGATATCTGTGCCTAGCGCATGTTCCGCTCCGATCGAATCGCGACTCCTCGGTTCGTCATTGCCGGACTTGACCCGGCAATCCATGCTGCGTCGGGGCCGCATGGATGCGCGGGTCAAGCCCGCGCATGACGGGGAAGTGGCGCTACATGAGCGGGATCTGCTCTAGTCATTCCGATTTCTGATTTCCGATTTCTGATTTCTGTCTTCTGACCGCCGGTACACCCACACCCGCGCCGGCGGCAGATTCATCCAGATGCGTTTCGAGGCTTCCACCGAAAAGCCGCCGAGCTGCTTCGGCAGCGGTGCCGCCATCGAATAGGTGAACTGGACGAAGGGCGCGCCGGGCAGCATCAGATCGAAGGCGTCGCGGATCAGGCGCAGGCGCTGGCGGATCGGCTTGGTGACGAGCGGCAGGCCGGAGACCACCGCGGCGGCCGGCTGCAACAGCAAGCTGGCAAGCAGCCGCCGCAAGCCATAGGCGTCGCCCTGCACCAGCGTGGCTTCGGGAAAGCGCGCGTGCAGGATCCGGCAAAACGTCGAATTGAACTCGACCAGCACCAGACGCGAGGGCGCCACGCCAGCTTGCACCAGCGCCTCCGTCACCGGCCCGGTGCCCGGTCCCAACTCGACCACCGGGCCTTCGCTCGCCGGATCGACATAGCGCGCCATGGCGCGGGCAAGGATTTTTCCGGACGGGGTGACGGCGCCGATGGTCAGCGGCCGCTCGATCCAGGAGCGAATGAAGCGCACTTCGTCATCGAGCCGGATGCCCTTCTTGCGCTCGAACTGCCGAATCTGCTCCTCGATTTTCTTGCCGATATCGCCGCGCTTCCGCTCGAATACCCGGATTTGCCGGTCGATCTTGCGCTCGATAAGATACTTTCTGGCCTCAAGGAGGCGAATTTGCCGCTCGATCTTGCGTTCGAATTTCTGCAGGGCGGGCAGGGGCATCGCATCCCACATGACAGGAATATTGCCGTTAATATTGCGGTTTTTAGAACATCCGCAGCCCAAAGGCCAGCCGGCCGTCAGGCCGAACCCGCACGGCCGCCGAGGAATTCCTTGACCTTGCCGAAGAAGCCCGAGGATTCCGGCTGTGTCACTGTCGATGACAGCCGGTCGAACTCCATCAACAGTTCGCGCTGCTTTTTGGTGAGGTTTTGCGGAGTTTCGACCACGATCTGCACATACATGTCGCCGCTCTGGCGAGCGCGCAGCACCGGCATGCCCTTGCCGTGCAGCCGGAAGCGTTGGCCCGACTGCGTGCCCTCCGGAATTTTCACGCGGGTCTTGCCGCCGTCGATGGTGGGAACCTCGAATTCGCCGCCGACCGTGGCTGTCACCATGGAAATCGGCACCCGGCAATGCAGGTCGGCGCCCTCGCGCTGGAAGAACAGGTGCGTTCCAATCGACAGGAAAATGTAGAGATCGCCCGCGGGGCCGCCACGGACGCCGGCCTCGCCCTCGCCGGCAAGCCGGATCCGCGTGCCGTCCTCGACCCCGGCCGGGATGTTGACCGACAACGTGCGCTCGCGGGTGACGCGGCCGGAGCCGCCGCACGAGCCGCACGGGCTGTCGATGACTTGGCCGCGGCCCTGGCAATTTGGGCAGGTGCGTTCGAGCGTGAAGAAGCCTTGGGCGTGGCGAACCTTGCCGTGGCCGGCGCATATCGGGCAGGTCTTGGGCTTGGTCCCCGGCTTGGCGCCGGAGCCGGAGCACGCTTCGCAGGTGACCGACGTCGGAATGCGGATCTGCGCGGTTTTGCCGATATAGGCCTCGTACAGCGAAATCTCCATGTTGTAGCGCAGGTCGGCGCCGCGCTCGCGGCCGGAGCTGCGGCCGCGGCGGCCGCCCATGCCGAACAGGTCGTCGAAAATGTCGGAGAACGTGGTGGCGAAATCGGCGCCGAAACCCGCAGCGGCGCCGCCGCCCATGCCGTGTTCGAAAGCAGCGTGGCCGAACCGGTCGTAGGCGGCGCGCTTGTCGGGGTCTTTGAGCACCTCGTAGGCTTCGTTGATCTCCTTGAAGCGGCGCTCGGCTTCCTTGTCTCCCGGATTGCGATCCGGATGGCACGCCATGGCCTGCTTGCGGAAGGCCGCCTTGATCTCGCTCTCGCTCGCGGTGCGCTCGACTGCGAGGCTCTCGTAATAGCAGCGCTTGGCCATCGCCGGTCCCTTAGGCGACAGACATGTGGGAAGCGATTTGGCGCAAGCAAAGTATCCCGTCTCCCCTGACGCAGATCAGGAAACGGCATAGCGGCAAAATGTCTGAAATCGCGAGATTCACTCCCCCCTCCGGACCGCTCCGCGGTCGACCTCCCCCGTTTGGGGGGAGGCGAACCGTGCGAAACACCTGCACATCAGGAGCGGGTGCGCTTTAAGCCGACTTCTTGTTCTTCTTGTCATCGTCGACCTCGGTGAATTCGGCGTCGACGACATCGTCCTTCTTGCCCTCGGCGCCGGGACCGGACCCGCCGGCCGGCTGCTCGGCAGCCTGCTTGTACATGGCTTCGCCGAGCTTCAGGGAGGCCTGCTGCAGCGCGTTGGTCTTGGCACTGATCGCCGACGCGTCGCTGCCCTTGAGGGCCTCTTTCAGGTCGGCCATGGCGTTCTCGATGGCGCGGCGGTCGGCCTCGCCGAGCTTGGAGCCGTGCTCGGCCAGCGCCTTCTCGGTCGAGTGGACCAAAGCTTCAGCGTGATTTTTCGCCTCGACCTCCGCCTTCCGCTTCTTGTCTTCTTCGGCATGGGCTTCGGCATCGCGGACCATCTTCTCGATGTCCGCTTCGGAAAGGCCGCCCGACGCCTGAATGCGGATTTGCTGCTCCTTGCCGGTGCCCTTGTCCTTGGCCGACACATTGACGATGCCGTTGGCGTCGATGTCGAACGCCACTTCGATCTGCGGCACGCCGCGTGGCGCCGGCGGAATGCCGATGAGATCGAACTGGCCGAGCAGCTTGTTGTCGGCCGCCATCTCGCGCTCGCCCTGGAACACGCGGATGGTCACGGCGGTCTGGCCATCCTCGGCGGTGGAGAACACCTGGCTCTTCTTGGTCGGAATCGTGGTGTTGCGATCGATCAGCCGGGTGAACACGCCGCCCAGCGTCTCGATGCCGAGCGACAGCGGCGTCACGTCGAGCAACAGCACGTCCTTGACGTCGCCCTGCAGCACGCCGGCCTGGATCGCGGCGCCGACCGCAACCACCTCGTCCGGATTGACGCCCTTATGCGGCTCCTTGCCGAATAGCTGCTTGACGGTCTCCTGCACTTTCGGCATGCGCGTCATGCCGCCGACCAGCACGACCTCGTTGATCTCGGCCGCCGACACGCCGGCATCCTTGAGCGCCTGCCGGCACGGATCGATGGTCTTGCGAATGAGATCCTCGACCAGCGCCTCGAACTTGGCGCGGGTGAGCTTCATGGTCAGATGCTTCGGGCCCGACGCATCAGCCGTGATGAACGGCAGGTTGATCTCGGTCTGCGTCGTGGACGACAGCTCGATCTTGGCCTTTTCGGCGGCTTCCTTGAGCCGCTGCAGCGCCAGCTTGTCGCGGCGCAGATCGATGCCCTGCTCTTTCTGGAACTCGTCGGCCAGATAATTGACCAGCCGCATGTCGAAATCTTCGCCGCCCAGGAAGGTGTCGCCGTTGGTCGACTTCACCTCGAACACACCGTCGCCGATTTCGAGGATGGAAATGTCGAACGTGCCGCCGCCGAGGTCGTAGACCGCGATGGTGCCGGTCTTCTGCTTGTCGAGCCCGTAGGCCAAAGCCGCCGCGGTCGGCTCGTTGATGATGCGCAGAACTTCGAGCCCGGCGATCTTGCCGGCGTCCTTGGTGGCCTGACGCTGGGCGTCATTGAAATAGGCCGGAACGGTAATGACCGCCTGCTCGACCTTGGCGCCGAGATAGGCTTCCGCCGTTTCCTTCATCTTCTGCAAGACGAACGCGGAAATCTGCGACGGCGAATAGCTCTTGCCCTCGACCTCGACCCAGGCGTCGCCGTTGCTGGCGCGCGTAATCCTGTAGGGAACGAGCTTCTTGTCCTTCTCCACCATCGGATCGTCGTAGCGCCGGCCGATCAGGCGCTTGACGGCAAAAATCGTGCGCTCCGGATTGGTGACGGCCTGACGCTTGGCCGGCTGGCCGACGAGCCGCTCGCCCTCGTCCGTGAAAGCGACGATCGATGGCGTCGTCCGCATTCCTTCCGCATTCTCGATAACTTTCGGCGTCTTGCCTTCCATGACGGCGACGCACGAATTCGTGGTCCCGAGATCAATACCGATGACCTTGGCCATGGTTGTTAATCCTCTCTTTCTCGGCAGGTCGGGCAGGCCCAAAGGCGCCCTTTAAGTCCGACCCCCGTATCGCCTTCACATCGCCCGGTACGCTCCGGGCGATTTCCCTTGGCTCATATAGGAGAGCGTCAACGGCCCGCAAGGCAGAAATGCCGATGGACAGCCGCTCTGTGCGCCCGAAAGCCGATGCGGATCAGGCCGTGAACGAACGGTACGGGGACGCGCCGGCCATGCCCGCCCAAGCTGCGACGTTGCCGCGAGAACGCGGCGATGGGGTCGATGGCGCGCGCCATTGAGGCTCTCTTAACGGTGTCGCGCAGAGCCCCGCAGCAGCGGCCGCGCCGCTAGCCCCCGATTAAGAAAATCCTGCCACGGATCACGCTGGCGAACGGCGCCCGAATCCGCCGCATGGCAGGTTTTCGGAGCGACCGAGCGCCAGGGGAGACGTGATGCCCAATTGCATCGATGCCTTCGCGGCGGCGGCACCGGCGCCGCTCGCGCGTCATCCCGCGCGTATGGCCAGAGCCGCGCCATGAGCGACGCCGAAGTGTTCGTGATCGGCGCCGGGCCGGCCGGACTGACCGCCGCCTATTGCCTGAGCAAGCAAGGACGGTCGGTCCTGGTCATCGAGCGCGATCCCGTTTATGTGGGCGGCATCAGCCGCACCGTTCAGTACAAGGGGTTCCACTTCGATATCGGCGGGCATCGCTTCTTCTCCAAATCGAGAGAAGTCGTCGCCTTGTGGCGTGAAATAATGCCCGATGATTTCATCGAGCGGCCGCGCCTGTCGCGCATCTATTACGGCGGCAAATTCTTCTCCTATCCGCTGCGGGCATTCGAGGCGCTGCAAAAACTCGGCTTCCTCACCAGCGCGGCCTGCATGGCTTCTTACGCGTACGCCAAGCTATTGCCGATCGCGCCGGCGCGCACCTTGCACGAGTGGGTACGCAATCAGTTCGGCGAGCGGCTGTTCCAGATTTTCTTCAAGACCTATACCGAGAAGGTCTGGGGCATGTCCTGCGACGAGATTTCGGCCGACTGGGCGGCGCAGCGCATAAAAGGCCTCGATCTCACCACGGCCGTCCTCAACGGACTGAGACGGTCGCTGCGCCTTGCCGGCAAAGCCAGGACCAACGGCGCGCCGGTCAAGACATTGATCGAAAGCTTTCAGTACCCCCGTAAAGGCCCGGGCATGATGTGGGAGGCGGCCGCCCGCAAGATCGCGGCGCATGGCGGGCGTATCCTGATGGGCCGCGAACTCGTCGCGCTCGAATTCGATGCAGCGCGTCGTCTCTGGCGCATCGATGTCGCGCTCGCGGGCGGCGAGCGCGAAACCTACACGGCACGGCACGTCGTCAGCTCGGCCCCGCTGCGCGAACTGGTAAGCCGACTACGGCCGGCGCCGATCTCGCTCCTGCACGCCCGGGCGCTGCGTTACCGGGATTTTCTCACCGTGGCGCTGATGGTGCGCAAGGCCGAGCTGTTCCCGGACAATTGGATCTACATCCATGATCCGAGCGTGAAAGTCGGCCGCGTTCAGAATTTCCGCTCCTGGTCGCCCGAGATGGTGCCGGAAGGCATGAGCTGCCTCGGCCTCGAATATTTCTGCTTCGAGGGCGACGGGCTGTGGAACGCGCCGGACCGCGATCTCATCGCGCTGGCCAGGAGCGAAGCGGCGCAGATCGGCCTGCTGCACGCCGAAGACGTGGTCGATGCTTGCGTGGTGCGGCAAGCCAAGGCGTATCCGGTCTATGACGACGGCTATCGCGATAACGTCGCCACCATTCGTTTCGATCTCGAGGGCGCCTATCCGACGCTGCACCTGATCGGCCGCAACGGCATGCACCGCTACAACAACCAGGACCACGCGATGATGACGGGGATGCTGGCGGCGCGCAATATCGTGGCGGGCGCCAAAATCTACGACCTGTGGAACGTCAACGAGGACGCCGAATATCACGAAGCCGGTGCGGCCGGCATCCGCGAAGCGCTCGACAGCGTGCGGCTGGTGCCGGAGAAGGCGACGCGCGCGGCGTGATCAAGCCGCGACGGCTGTTGCCGCGCTTGGCTCCGGCTTTGCTGCGTTAGCCGCGGCGTGGGCGAGGCGCCAGGTCAGCCGGCAGGCGAACGCCATCAGCACCATCGGCGCCAGCGGAATGAACGCGGCGCCGGCGAGCATCATGGCCACCGGCAGCGTCCACACCGCGAGCAACAGCCAATGATCGGCCATGGTGTTGTCGGTACGCTCGCGTAAGAGCGCGACGACGAAGCCGAGCACCACCATGTCGTAATTGAGGATGTAGGGCGTCGCCAGAAAGGTGGCGGTGATCAGCAAGGACAGCGCGAGCGTGCGGTCGCGGCGCCGCCAAAAAGTCCATACCAGTGCCGCAACCGCGAGCGCCGCGACCAAGCCCTGCATCGCCCAACCAACCCCTTCCGGCAGGTGCATGAGGCGCGCGCCATAAAACACCGACGCCACCATGACCATGAGCAGCCCCGCGCCGTGCGCCGTGAGCCATTGCTGCTGGGGCACCACCTTGTGCCAAAATGCGAGCCACATGTCGGGACCGAACAGCACCGCGGTTGCAGCTACCAGGCAGGCGGCCGTCGCCAGCGCCGAGGCGATTGTCAGCCATCGCCGCTCGAGCACGAGCAGCACCGGCAGCAGCAAGCCGAGTTGCGGCTTGACCGTCAGAATGCCGAACAGCACCCCGGCGAGCAGCGGCCGCCGATCGAGACACATGAGGCCGCCGATCAAGAGCGCAGCGGTGTAAAAGCCGTTCTGGCCGAAGAAGATGCACACTGCGACGCCCGGCGCGACGGCGAGGAACAAGAGCCGGTCGCGCCCAACGGCGCCCGAGCAGGCGAACAGATAGAGCGCTATTCCGACCGCACACCAGGCGACGTAGGCCGGCAAATACGGGATGAGACCGAACGGCCAGATGAACAACAGCACGTGCGGCGGGTACGACCAGTAATGTTCGGGATAGACGGTGCCGAGCATCTGGCGCAAGGCGGCGTTATAGGCCCCGGCGTCGAACCATGCCGCCGGCCCGCCCTGGAAAACCGACCGCGCGCCCATCCAGGTGTTGAGAAAATCGCGCCCGAGCACGAAATGCGTGCCATCGACCCACGGCCGCAGCGTCGGCGGCAGGCCGGCGATGGCCAGATACGCAATTTCGAGCATGACGAAAAAGACGGCGGCGCCGACCGTCCATTTGGCGTAAAGCTCGTCCGCCGCCGTTTTGCCCGAAACGGCCGCTTGCGCCACAATGCCGTCGTGCCTTAAGCGCACAGACATGCGCGGACGGTGTCGCGCAGTGGTAAAGATCCGATGAAGCCCGACGTCCGGCAGGACCAAGACGCACGGCCGCTCACGCGCGGCGATATGGCGAGTGGGCTTCGTCTTTATCCCGGTTATTTGGACCGTGCACGGCAGGTCGAACTGCTCGCGGCGCTGCGCGAGGCGCTTGCGGCGGCGCCGCTCTTCACGCCACGCATGCCGACATCCGGGCGGCCCTTCACGGTCCGCATGTCCAATTGCGGGCCGCTGGGCTGGGTCTCGGATGCGGGCGGCTACCGCTATGCGCCGACGCATCCGAAAACCGGGCGGCCGTGGCCGCCGATTCCCGCGTTGCTCCGTGCGGCATGGCAAGAGCTCGGCCGCTATCCGCATCCGCCGCAAGCGTGCCTCATCAACTTTTACGGGCCGGCGGCCAAGATGGGCTTGCATCAGGACCGCGACGAGGACGATTTCGACGCGCCGGTATTTTCGCTGTCGCTGGGCGATTCATGCCTGTTCCGCATCGGCGGCCGCAGCCGCGGCGATCCGACGCGCTCGTTCCGTCTTCATTCCGGCGACGCACTGGTATTGGGCGGCGGCGCGCGGCTTGCTTTTCACGGCGTCGACCGCATCCTGCCGGGCACATCGACGCTGCTCGCCGAAGGCGGCCGGTTCAATTTGACGCTGCGCCGGGTGACGTGCCCGGGCGCCGCGGCGGCTTTGCCGCCGGATCGCGAGAACGTAGGCCTTTCAGCATGACCCGAAAAAGCAGAGCATGACCACGGAAAAAGCCGGCTTCATCGCCGCCGCAATGGCGGCACTGGCCGCGAGCCTCGTGTTGGCGCTGTTCACCGTTCCGGCATCGGCTGCCGACCCGGTCTTCCCCACCGGCTCGCGCTTCGGGCTTGTCCCGCCGGCCGGCATGGTCGCGGCCAAGACGTTCCCCGGATTCGTCGACATCCACAACAAGGCCGCCATCCTGATCACCGCACTGCCCGGCGGCGCCTACGCCGAAGTGGAAAAGACGCTCACCGCCGACGCCCTGAAGAAGCAGGGCATCACCGTCGAAAAGCGCGACACCCTGCAGCTTGCCGTCGGCACGGCCGTTCTGGTCGTCGGCACGCAACTTGCGCCCGACAAGACGCCGTATCGCAAGTGGCTGCTGCTTGCCGAAGCACATAACTTGACCGCAATCGTCAGCGTGCAGGTGCCGGAGCAAAGCAAGGCGTATTCGGATGCCGCGGTGCGTGCCGCGCTCAACAGCCTTGCGCAGCGCGCCAAGGTGCCCGAGACCGAACTGCTGACGATGCTGCCGTTCACCGTCGGCGATCTGGCCGGGTTTCGCATCGTCAACGTCATTCCCGGCCGGGCGCTGTTGCTGATCGATCGGCCCGACTATCCGCACATGGTGGTGACGCCTGACCTGCCCGAATATGTGTACGATGCGCGATGCACGATCGTGGCCGCGCCGGGCGGCCCGACCGCCGACGATGCGCGAGCGAATTTTGCCCGCGCCGCCTTCGGCGCCATCGGCGGCATCAAGGATATCCAGTTTACGATGGCCGAGCCGGTGCGGCTCGATCATCAGGACGGCTTCGAGACCGTCGCGCACGCCAAGGACGCCGGCACCGGCGTCGACATGATGGTCGTGCAGTGGCTGCGCTTCGGCAACGGCAGCTTCCTGCAGATGGTCGGCATTGCCCGCGCACCCATTTGGGACAGCGAGCTGGCGCGGCTGCGCAGCGTGCGGGCCAGCATCGAGCTCAAGTGAAACGATTGCCGGGACGCCTTATAGTTGCGAGTGATTTATGTGGCCCGTCGCGGTGCGCCGTCGAGCGCAACGGCCTTGCCTGATCGAGACGAAATCAGCGGCCGTCAGGAGTCCTGCACCGGAGCCTTGGCGTTGTCGTTATTTGCGGGCGCCGGCGCCGCCTTCGGGCCGCCTTTGGAGACGCCGACCAGCGCCGGCCGCAACACACGGTCGCCCAGCATATAGCCGGGCTGCACCACCTGCACGACGCTGCCGGCCGGCACCGAGGCGTCCGGCACTTCGAAGATTGCCTGATGCAAGTTCGGGTCGAACTTTTCGCGCTGTGGATTGAATTGCCGCACGCCGTTCTTTTCCAGCGCCTTCAACAGTTCGCGCTCGGTCAGTTCGACGCCTTCGATGAGCGCCTTGACGCCGGGTTGGGCGCTGTCGCGCAGTTCGGGCGTCACCGTGTCGAGGGCGCGCCGCATATTGTCGGCGACGCCGAGCAGATCGCGGGCAAACGAGGCGATGCCGCGCAGCTCGGCATCGGCGACTTCGCGAGCCGTGCGCCGGCGCAAGTTTTCCATCTCCGCAAGCGCGCGCAGCAGCTTGTCCTTCAGTTCCGACGCCACGGCCGCCGGATCGGGCTCCGCCGCGGATTGCGCGGCCGCGGCCGCGGCATCGGCGGGCGGCGTCGGCGCGGAACCGGGCGCGGCAGCTTCGCCGGAACGGACCGCTTCGTCCTCAGCGCGAGCGGGCTGGTTGGTCATGGTTTTCCCCACAATTTGCCCCGCATATCAGGGCTCAGCGGGGAAAAATCAAGCGTTTGCAGGTCGCCTCGAGGCGCGGCAACCGGCGTCAACCGCCGAGCAGCTTGCTCACCAGCTTGGCGGTATAATCCACCATGGGAACGATGCGGGCATAATTGAGCCGGGTGGGACCGATGACGCCGAGCACGCCGACAATATGCCCCGATGCGTCGTGGTAGGGCGCCACGATGGTCGAGGAGCCGGACAGCGAGAACAATTTGTTCTCCGAGCCGATGAAGACCCGTACGCCGTCGGCCTGCTGGGCGCGGCCGAGCAGATCGATCACCTCGCGGCGGGTTTCCAGATCGTCGAACAACAGGCGCACGCGCTCGAGATCGGCCAGCGCCTTGAGATCGTCGAGCAGATGCGACTGGCCGCGCACGATGAGCCTGCGTTCCTCGGTCTCGCCGCCCGACCAGCTCGCCAGGCCGGCGGCCACGATTTTTTGCGTCAATTGATCGAGTTCGGCTTCGCCTTCCTTGAGCTTCGCCTCGATCTCGGCCTTCACCTCGTCGAGGGTGCGGCCGCGGATGCGCGCGTTGACGAAATTGGCGGCCTCGGTCAAGGCCGAGCTCGGCAGGCCGAGCGGGATTTTGAGCACCCGGTTCTCCACCTGGCCGTCCTCGCCGACCAGGACCATGAGCGCGCGTTCCGGCTCGAGCTGCACGAATTCGATGTGCTTGAGCCGCGGATTGGCCTTGGCGGTGAGCACCACGCCGGCGGCGCGGCTCAGGCCCGACAACAGTCCCGACGCTTCGGTCAGCACCGCCTCGACGGACTTGGCTTGGCCGGATGCGGCGACCTGCGCTTCGATCGCCTTGCGGTCCTGCTCGGTGAGGTCGCCGATCTGCATCAGCGCATCGACAAAGAACCGCAGTCCCACTTCGGTCGGCAGCCGGCCGGCCGAGGTATGCGGCGCATAGATCAATCCGAGCTGCTCGAGGTCGGACATGACGTTGCGCACCGAGGCCGGCGACAACGTCATCGGCAGTAGACGCGACAGGTTGCGCGAGCCGACCGGTTCGCCGGTGGCCAGATAGCTGTCGACGATGCGGCGGAAAATTTCGCGCGAGCGCTCGTTCAACTGCGCAAGGCTGAGCTGGTTCGCCCCAAGCGGCAAGTCATGATTGGCCAATGCTAAATCCCCATGCTGCGACAAGACTTGTCCATTTAGGCGCCGGGTTTCAAGCGGTCCGGTGCGCGCTGCCATGGCGTCGCGAACTGAGCGATTCGTGCCCATTCGCCACGCTCGCGGCCGCAATGCAGGAAAGCAAAAAATTCACTCTGCCGCGATCGCTCGGGGCGCGCCGCGCAAATGCGCCATTAGGGTTCCGACCGAGGTTAAATACTCGAGCCCGTTGACCGAACCGACGACATCGGCAATCCCGGCATCCGGCAAAACGCCCTTGGCATAGCTGGCGAACTTGTCTTCGATCTGCGCCCGCGACAGCGGATTGTCGTACGAGCCGAGCGGATGCTCGCAGCGCGCTGAAAACGTTGCACCGTCGGCGGTTTCCACCTCGACACGAGCCTGCGATCCGCTGACCGACCCATCGGCGCGGACCTCGACGCGCTCGGCCGCGAAGCGCCGCAGCTTTTCGTCGTCGTAACGATCCGGCTCGAACTGCGCCAAGGTCAGCGCCTTGTCGTGCAGGATCGCGGCGGCCGTGTAGTGCGCCGAGAGCAACGCTTCGAACTTGGCTTTGTAGGTGCCGAAGCCGCCGTGCATCTTGAACGCCCCCGCGCTGAGCGCGATGCGGATTTTGCGCACCTTGGCGAAATCGATCGGCTGCCGGCCGACGAGGTCGAACAGCGCCGTCACCATGCCCTGGATCAGCGAAGCCGACGGCCACAGCCGCAGTGCGATCTGCTCGAGCTCCCAGCGCCGGCCGAGATCGGCGACGGCGACGTCCGGTTTGCCGCCTTCCGCATAGGCGTTGTACAGGCCGCCGTCCTTGGCGGTGAGGAACTCGCGGCTGGCGACAAAGCGCTGCTGCGCCAGGAGCGCCGCCAACAGGCCCGACATTGCGCCGCGGCACTGGTGGAATTTCACCGTGGGCGTGCCCCAGGCGGCGAAGGTGCCGGCCGCCTGGCTGCCGGCAAGTCCGAACGCACGCGCCATGGCGTCGGTGTCGAAACCGAGCAGCGAGCCGACCGCGGCCGCCGCGCCGAACGGGCCGATCACGCCGGGACCATGCCAGCCGCGGGCGCGAAATTTCGGATAATCGAGCCCAAGTCCGACCCGCGTCGTCACCTCGCAGCCGGCGGCAATGGCGGTGAGGAGAGCGCGGCCCGTGAGACCGTCCCGCTCGGCAATGGCGAGCGCCGGCGGAACTACTTCGGGCGTCACATGGGTCAGCGTCGCGCGATGCACGTCGCACATGGTGACGGCGGTGATGAGATAGGCGTTGAGCAGCGTGGCGCCGACCAGCGACAGCGGCTCGCCGCCGATGACGCTTGCCTCGCGCGATTGCGCCAGCGCGCGTGCCAGCGCCGCGACCTGTCCGGTCTCCTCGCCACGCCGGCCGGCGACCGCGCAGGCGAGCGCGTCGAGTAGCAGATTTTTACAATGATCGCGCACGCGCAGCGGGATGTCGTCGTAGCAGAGCGTAGCGGCGAATGACGCCAGCCTTTGGGTTGCTTCCACCACGCCGATGTCCGCTGCCATGTCGTTTGCCATGTCGTTCTCCCTGCGCTCGACGCGAAAGGTAGCCAAACGCCGCCGGCGCTGGCAACGCCGGCGCGGTGAACCATGCCGCGATCTTGCCTCGGCACGCTCTTGTGGCGACCCTGTGCAAACGCCTAAAAGCGTGCGCCCGATTCGCGCCCCGAAGGGCGAGCGGAGGGCGCAGCAAGGAGACCCGTATGCGGCCGAGCCGCCGTCAGCCCGACGAATTGCGTCCCGTGTCGCTCGAGCGCGGGGTGGTGAAATTCGCCGAGGGCTCGTGCTTCGTGAAATTCGGCGACACCCATGTGCTGGTCACCGCCTCGCTGGAGGATCGGCTACCACCGTGGCTCAAGGGCCAGGCGCGCGGCTGGATCACCGCCGAATATGGCATGCTGCCGCGCGCCACCCTGGAGCGGACGCGGCGCGAAGCCTCCGCCGGCAAGCAGACCGGCCGCACCGTGGAAATCCAGCGGCTGATCGGCCGCAGCCTGCGCTCGGTGGTCGATCTCAAAGCGCTCGGCGAGCGCCAGATCACGCTCGACTGCGACGTCATCCAGGCCGACGGCGGCACTCGCACCGCCTCGATCACCGGCGCCTGGATCGCGCTCTACGACTGCCTCGCCTGGATGAAGACGCGGCAGATGGTCGAAATGGCCGTGCTGCGCGACCATGTCGCCGCCATTTCCTGCGGTGTCTGTGGCGGCGTCGCGGTGCTCGATCTCGATTACGCCGAGGATTCGCAAGCCGAAACCGATGCCAATTTCGTCCTCACCGGCTCCGGCAATATCGTCGAAGTGCAGGCCACGGCCGAAAAAATTCCGTTCTCGGAGGAACAGTTGACGGCGCTCTTGGCGCTGGCCCGCAAGGGTGTGGCCAAGCTGATCGATTTGCAGAAGATGGCCGTGATGTAGGCGCAGGCGGAAGACAGACGACGGATGACGATGACGGACGCCAGATGAACGACCTTGAGCCGGCGGGCGCACATCGCAAAATCCGTCAGCCGCCGTCTGGCGTCTGCCGTCTGGTGATCGCGACGCATAATCCCGGCAAGCTTGCGGAAATGCGCGAGCTGCTTGCGCCGTACGGGATCGGCGCCATCTCAGCGGGCGAACTGGGACTTGCCGAACCGGAAGAGACCGCAATGACGTTCCGCGATAATGCGCGCATCAAGGCGGAGGCGGCGGCCAAAGCCAGCGGCTTGCCGGCCTTCGCCGACGATTCCGGGCTCGCGGTCGATGCGCTCGGCGGCGCGCCGGGAATCCATTCGGCGCGCTGGGCGGGGCCGGACAAGAATTTCGCGCGCGCCATGCGGTCGATCGAACAAAAACTGGGCGAGCAAGGCGCCATCGCGCCGGAGCAGCGCCGCGCGCGGTTCGTCTCTGCGCTATGCGTGGCCTGGCCGGACGGCCACGTCGAGGACTTCGAGGGCCGCGTCGATGGCACGCTGGTCTGGCCGCCGCGCGGCGACAAGGGATTTGGCTACGATCCGATGTTCCGGCCCGACGGATATACACGCACGTTCGGCGAGATGGAGAGCGTCGAAAAGCACGGCCTGCCGCCGCGCGGCAAAGGCTTGTCGCATCGCGCCCGCGCCTTTCTCAAACTCGCGGAGGCCTGCCTTGAACGGCGCTGAGGGCAATTTCGGCGTTTACGTTCATTGGCCGTTCTGCCTGTCGAAATGTCCGTATTGCGATTTCAACAGCCACGTGCGCCACGCCGGCGTCGACGAGGCGCGGTTTGCGCGCGCTTTTGCGCGCGAGATCGCCGCGACCGCGGCCCGCGTGCCGGGACGAACCGTCTCGTCGATCTTCTTCGGCGGCGGCACGCCGTCGCTGATGCAGCCCAAAACCATCGCGGCCGTACTCGACGCCATCGCGCGGCACTGGAGCGTGGCCGCCGCCGCCGAGGTGACGCTCGAAGCCAATCCGACCAGCGTCGAAGCCACGCGCTTTCGCGGTTATCGTGCGGCCGGCGTCAATCGCGTATCGCTCGGCGTGCAGGCGCTCGACGATCGGGCCCTGGCCGAACTCGGACGGCTGCATTCGGCGCGCGAGGCGCTCGATGCGGTCGGCGTCGCGCGCGCGGTTTTCGAGCGCTATTCGTTCGATCTCATTTACGCGCGCCCGGGTCAGACGCCGCGGCAATGGGCAAGCGAGCTCACCCAGGCGCTCGCTGACGCCGGCGAGCATGTTTCGCTCTATCAGCTCACCATCGAGCCCGACACGCCGTTCGCCGCGCTCCATGCCGCCGGCAAGCTCAAAACGCCCGACGAGGACACCGCCCGCGCGCTTTACGACACGACGCAGGAGATTTGCGCGGCGCACCGCCTGCCGGCCTATGAAATCTCCAACCATGCGCGGCCCGGCGGCGAATGCCGGCACAACCTGATCTATTGGCGCGGCCGCGAATATGCCGGCATCGGGCCGGGCGCCCACGGCCGCCTCGACATCGACGGCGCGCGCCATGCCACCGCGACCGAAAAGCGGCCGGAAAGCTGGCTCATGCAGGTCGAGGCGCGCGGCCATGGCGTCGTCAGCGACGACGTACTGACGCGCGAGGAAATGTGCGACGAGTTCCTGCTCATGGGGCTGCGGCTCGCCGAAGGCATTGATCTTGACCGCTACGCCGAACTTGCCGGCCGCCGGCTCGATCCGCAGCGCATCGCCGCGCTGCGCGGGCACGGCCTGATCGAGACCACGTCGCAGGGACGCTTGCGTGTCACGCTGCCCGGATTTCCGGTGCTCGACGCGGTCGTCGCCGATCTAGCGGCGTAACGCGGCCCGCGTCTAAATCCCCGACGTGCCGAAACTGTGCGGCGCGGGCGAAATGGTCTGCGGGCCGGATCGCGTCACGCGCAGCACTGCAAGGCCGCGTTCGTTGGTGCCGTCGGGGCGGAAGCGGAACAGGCCATCGATGCCGGTGAAGCCCGACGGGTTGGTCAGGACCTGCGGCGAAAATCGCTGCAGCGGATCGGGCTGCGTCTTCACCAGCGCCGCGACCAGCGCCACCGCATCGTAGGCAAGCGTCGCGGTGCGCACCGGATCCTGATGGTAGCGGTTGCGGTAGCGGGCCGAGAAGGCACGGTAGCCGTCGGCATCCGGCGCCGCATACCAGCCGCCGTCGAGCGCCGGGGTCGCGAAGATGCGCGGATCGTCCCACAGCCCGGTGCCGAGCAGTTGAATGCGCTTGGTGTTGACGCCGTCGGCGACCAGTGTCTGCACCACGTCCGGCACCGCATCGCCGCCGTCGGGAATGAACAGCGCCTCGGCGCGCGCGGCCGATTGCGCCACCATGCGCACCGGGTTGGCCATGCCGGCCCGATCGTGCGGATAGTGTTCGAGAGCGACAATCTGGCCGCCGCGGCGGGCAACGTCCTGGCGGAACGCCGCTTCCACCACGGCGCCGTAGGGGTTTTCCGGCACCAGCGCGGCGTAAGAGCGCTTTGCCATCGAACTCGCGTACTGCACGATGCGCTGGACATCGGATTCCGGCAAAAAGCTCAACAGATAGACGCCGGCCGAGGCGACGTTGGCGTCGGTCGAGAACGCGATCACCGGCACGTTGCGGACGCGCGTGACCTGGCCGACCAGACTCACGGATTGAGCAAACAGCGGGCCAAGCACGATGGCGGCGCCTTCGTCGAGCGCCTGCTGGGCGGCGGCCCGTGCCGTATCGGCATTGCCGGCGTCGTCCTTCACCAGGAGCTGGATATTGGGCGAGTTGAATTCGGCGAGCGCCATTTCGGCGGCATTGCGCATGGCCTGGCCGGCGATACCGGCATTGCCGCCGGCCGACAGCGGCAGGATGAGCGCGACCTTGACTTGGCCGCTGCCGATGACCGTCCCCGCGCCCTCGGGCGGGTTCGCGGCGGGCGGCGGGCTCGTGGAGAACAGATTGGGATTGCTGGAAAAAATGCTCGAATTGCCGGAGCAGCCGGCAAGCAAGGCCGCCGCGCTCGCCAACAAACCGGCAAGCGAACGCCGCCGCGACGGCATGGCCGCGGACGCCCGGACCTGGAATTCCGCGGACAATACGGTTCTCCCCACCTCTGCCTGCGACGGCATAGGTCTATAGCAATTGGTCATATTGGGGGCGAATCGTTAACCGAATGGAAAGGATAACGATTTCGGCGAGCCGCTGACGGCCCGTCGGCAAAGCCGCTATCTTCGCCGGCCACGAGCCGGCCGCCGAACGCCCCAGCCCCGCATCCGGTGCGCGCCGCGCCGGACGCCGGTCACGGCGCCGCGACGCTCGCCGGCCCTTCGGCGCTGCCGGCGGCGCTCGCTTTGCGAGCCTGCCCGACCGAGCAGTTCTTCTTCGCCGGCAAATTTCTCAGCGCGGGCTGTCGCTCGGAAAAGACATGAGCCACTATGGGGCCGAGCAATCCGATGCAGCGCCGCGCCAAGCCTCAGCGGATCAAGCCGCCGCCCCGCCCGGAGCGCCTGGCGGCGTTCCGGCTCGGCATCTCGGCGGAGAGCCGCGCCGCGCTGTTGCTGATCGCCAAGGCCTATCGCGTCGTGGCGCGGCGCTGGAAAACGCCGTTCGGCGAAATCGACATCGTGGCGCGCCGCCGCCGCGATCTGGTGTTCGTCGAAGTCAAGGCGCGTGACCGCCTCGACGACGCGGCCGAAGCGGTGACCGAACGCACCAGGCGGCGCATCATCGCGGCAGCCGAAATGTGGCTCGCCCATCACCAGCAGGACGCCCAGTGCGCCATTCGTTTCGACGTGATCCTGGTGGCGCCGGGCAAGATGCCGCGCCACATCGTCAACGCTTTCGATGCGACGCGTTGAGTTCGCTGCTCCGCACGCCCGCCGCGCGCGCTCGGGCGGCGAGCCGGTAGCGTCAGCAGAAGAAATTGCGTAGACGTTGGCGGCCCTGCTGCCGGAACGAGCCATGCGCCTGAACGTCGCCGTCCAAATGGATCCGATCGAGCGGATCAACGTCCGCGGCGACTCGACGTTCGCGCTTATTCTGGAGGCGCAGAACCGCGCCTATGCGGTGTCCTATTACACGCCCGACGGGCTCGTGCTGCGCGACGACAAGGTGTCGGCAACGGTGCGGCCGCTGGCCGTTCGCGACGTCGCCGGCGATCATTTCACACTCGGCGAGCCGCGCCATGTCGACTTGGCCTCGTTCGACGTCGTGCTGTTACGGCAGGACCCGCCGTTCGACCTTGCCTACATTTCCACCACCCACATGCTCGACCGCATTCACCCGAAGACCCTGGTGGTCAACGATCCAAGCGCGGTGCGCAACGCGCCGGAAAAGCTCTTCGTCATGGAATTTCCCGACCTGATGCCGCCGACGCTGATCACCCGCAGCCTCGACGCCATCAAGACGTTCCGCGCCGAGCACGGCGACATCGTCATGAAGCCGCTCTATGGGCTCGGCGGCCAGGCGGTGTTTCGGCTCGCCGCCGACGATCTCAATTTCGGCTCGCTCTACGACTTGTTTGCCGGCATGTTCCGCGAGCCGTGGGTGGTGCAAAAATTCCTGCCCGAGGTACGCGACGGCGACAAGCGCATCATCCTGATCGATGGCGAGTTCGCCGGCGCCATCAACCGCGTGCCGGCGGCCGACGATTTGCGCTCCAACATGGTGCGCGGCGGCGTGCCGACCGCGACCGAGCTGACCGCGCGCGAGCGCCATATCTGCGAGCGCCTTGGGCCGCATTTGCGCGAGCGCGGCCTGCTGTTCGTCGGCATCGACGTGATCGGCGGCTTTCTCACCGAGGCCAACGTCACCTCGCCGACCGGTATCCGCTCGGTGAAGAATTTCGGCGGGCCCGACATTGCGGCTTTGATCTGGGACAAGATCGAGGCGAAGCGGGCAGTCTAGAGCGGATTCCGATTTGATTGAGTGCGCAGCCCACTCCTTCCCTGTCATCGCCCGCGAAGGCGGGCGATCCAGTAATCGCAAAAGATTTGAGGAGGTTACTGGATGCCCCGCTTTCGCGCATAGGCGCTAACATAGCTGCGTTTCCCGGGCGCAGCGCAGCACGAAGCGCAGCGAAGTGGTGCGCTGCAGACCCGGGATCGTAACAAGTTGCGGAGTCTGGGACGGTCCCGGATCAGCGGTGCACTGCTTCGCGCTGCACCGCATCCGGGAAACAGGCCTATGTGAGCGCCTATGCGCTTTCGCGGGGCATGACAATGGCTGATACAACGATGGCACGTGCGATTCCATATGAATGGAATTTGCTCTAGCAACGCCGCCGTGTCAGCCTTCGCTCTCGATCTTCTCTCGTCCGGGCTCGGCCACGGCTCGCTCTTATGCGTAAATATTGGCGCATTATTGAGCGTCAGGCAATGCCTGGCTGGAATAAGCCAGACACGGACCGAAAGGTCTAAAGTGGCGCGACCACTCGGTGAAAAAGGCGGAGTTCGATCATGCTCGCGACCG
>JASHQS010000124.1 GCA_030038995.1 Xanthobacteraceae bacterium | reverse complement strand
CCATCATCGATCAGCACGGCCACAAGGTCGACGAAGTGCCGATCGGCGACACGCTGGAGGAGGAGTAACCAGGCGGCGGATTGCAAAGGGTCTTGCGTCTCTCAATTCAATTATGTTCGCGCTTAGCTCTTACCGAGCGCCTCCAATTTCTTTAACCATTCATCGAAGTGAGGACAGTCGCTTCGCATTTTTGCGACGCCAATCTCCAAAGCAGCTTTACTGCCATGGAGCACCTTCGAATAATTTGGCATAATCTGCTGAATTCGTTTCGATGGAGCAGTAATATTCGAATCGTTTATCTCCTCTGGGGAATTATATTGATCGCGTATCGCTTGAAATTTACCTTTTAAATCTGCACGCCCGATGCCATCTGCGAACGCACCACAATCACTGAACAAAAGCCCCTCAAATTCGTGGATTGCAACAAATGGAACAAAACGATTAAAACCGAATCCAGAACCCATTTCCTGCTGAACATCCAATAGAATCTTCTCCTCTACCGCCGTGGCCTTTTTAGCTAACTCAAGCGTGTTCGCCTCCGATCTTCCTGGCCACCCCTTAGTTTCATCGGCGGGCATTCCATAAAAATCAACCAATGTACTTGCGACACACCCCTGATCCTCCTTTAGGTGTCGAACGATATCACGCTTAGCAGCACCCCATGGCTTAATGCCCCCCCGGCGATTTCGCTGTCGTGCATTTCCCAGCAGTCTCGCGTCAACACGTTGATAACCGCACGCGAACAAATGCTCGCGCAACGGGCCGTTCACAAAATCTTCCTCTGTCTGGCCCTCAACGTGGACTAACAACCTTGCCATCGGTTACGCCGACCCGGGTCGTCCCCCAAATTCGTTCTTTTCCCACAATTGACCCAGACTATACTCTTCAAGCCACGACTTGAGGCTAGCGCTTTCCAGTCTCCGAAGACCAGTCGAGCCGTTTACTCGTTCGGCAACCAGAACCTCTTCGGGCTCAAAGTGGTCGAGCAAAAGCGCTGACTGCGTCGACATAATAACCTGCGTACTACTCGACGCTTGTTTGGCAAGTTCCGCTAGCATAGTGATTGCATAAGGGTGTAAACCTAACTCGGGCTCATCTACCAGAATAACGGATGGTCGAAGTCCTTCTGGCTGCAGAAATAGCGTTGCAAGTGCGATAAAGCGGAGCGATCCGTCCGAAAGCGCTGAAGCACCAAAGTATTGATCGGAATCTCTGTGCTTCCACTCAAGTCGGATTACTTCCTCGTTGAGAGGATCAGGTCTAAGCAAGAAATCATCGAAGAAGGGGGCCACCCGTTGAACCGTCGATCGAATGACAGCATACGAAGATGAAAATCTTGCCTTTAGGCGGTACAAGAAAGCTGGCAAGTTAGAGCCGTCGGGACGAAGAAAGGCATTATCATTCAACTTAGCGGTCTTGCGCATAGGCGAGCTTGCACTTGTGTCGTGCACGTGAAAGACACGCCATAAACTCAGCCGGTGCCGTACCCAACTGGCAATCCTCTGAACATTTTGATTGCTGATTCCAGCTTCGAGGCCATTTTGTTGAGGATGAAGTGACCGCTCCAATGGGCTCCCATATTGATCTTTGTTCCAAAAGCTGACCGTTTCCTGTGAAACAAACAAGCCGTCATCTCGAGTAGGTCGAAGCACTAACGCATACTGATTCACTTCTCCGCCGAAGGAAATATGAAATCGCATCTCTTTGGTGGATTTTGATCCAAAGTGCAGGAGTTGTTCAGCGCCCCCCGCCTCGCGTACATATTGTTGCAGGCCGCCTTCGCGGATCGCATGCAAAAACTCGAACACACCAATGAAATTTGACTTCCCCGAGCCATTTGGTCCAATCAATAAATTCAAGGGACGCAGAGCTACACGCTCGACGCTCTCAATACTCTTGAACCCAGTGATCGAGATATAATCGAGCTGCTGAGTATCCATCACACCTCTGATAGTCTGTAAGAACACCGCTGCATCGTGGACTTAACGTCGTACCTTAGGTGATTGCGCCTGATCGGCCAATATTACCATTTATCGGCCCCTACCTCCCCAATTCCCGCATCGCCACGTCCAGCCCCTCCAGGGTCAGCGGATACATGCGCCCGCCCATGATCTGGCGCATCATGCGGATCGAGGCGGTGGCGTCCCAGTCGCGCGCGGCGACCGGATTGAGCCAGACGGCCGACGGATAGGTGCGCGTGACGCGCTCCATCCAGGCGCTGCCCGGCTCCTCGTTGAAATGCTCGACCGAACCGCCCGGCGCCGCGATCTCGTAAGGCGACATCGACGCGTCGCCGACGAAGATCACCTTGTAGTCGTGGCCGTAGGTGTGCAGCACGTCGAAGGTCGGCGTCGTCTCCT
This sequence comes from Xanthobacteraceae bacterium, assembly GCA_030038995.1. Taxonomy (GTDB): domain Bacteria; phylum Pseudomonadota; class Alphaproteobacteria; order Rhizobiales; family Xanthobacteraceae; genus BOG-931. Next base: position 3,223 of record JASHQS010000124.1, on the reverse strand, counting down.
GCCAGCGCCGCGCGTTCTGTTTCCACACCCGCTCGTACAGGCAATTGTGGAAGTAGAGATGCACCATGTGCTTGAACTCGGTTCTGGCGGCGGAAAACAATTCCTCGGTGGCCTTGACGTGCCAGTCCATCGAGCCGCCGACGTCGAAGAACAACAGCACCTTGATGGTGTTGTGCCGCTCCGGCCGCAGCAGAATGTCGAGATAGCCCTTGTGCGCGGTGCCCTTGATGGTGCCGTCGAGATCGAGCTCTTTCGGGGCGCCGGTGCGGGCGAATTTTCTCAGGCGGCGCAGCGCGACTTTTATGTTGCGGGTGCCGAGCTCGATCTCGCCTGAAAGATCCTTGAACTCGCGCCGGTCCCAAATTTTTACGGCGCGGAAATTGCGGTTGTTGTCCTGGCCGATGCGCACGCCTTCGGGATTGTAGCCGTAGGCGCCGAACGGCGAGGTGCCGGCGGTGCCGATCCATTTGCTGCCGCCCTGGTGGCGGCCTTGCTGCTCGGCAAGTCGCTTGCGCAAGAGCTCCAAAAGCTTGTCGAGGCCGCCCAGCGCCTCGATCTGCTTTTTCTCTTCGTCGGTCAGATATTTTTCGGTGAGTTTTTTCAGCCACTCGATCGGGATTTCGGCGGCGGGCGCCTGCTCGACCAGATCGAGCCCCTTGAATACGTGGCCGAACACGCGGTCGAACTTGTCGAGGTTGCGCTCGTCCTTCACCAGCGCCGCGCGCGACAGATAGTAAAAGGACTCGACCCGGCGGTCGGCCAAATCCTGCTCCATCGCTTCCATCAGCGTGAGGTACTCGCGCAAGGTCACCGGCACCCCGGCGGCGCGCAGCTCATGGAAGAAGGTGGCGAACATGGCGCCATTGTAGTCCCGAGAACCCGTGTCCGGCCATAAGTCGGAAGCGGAGGATGGCCGGGCGACGAACCGATTGAACGAGCAAGCCATTGATAAGACTAGATTTAATGAAAATTTGGGTGAGTATAAAGATATATCTTGCGCTATAGCTCATAATGATCTATCTAGTGATATATCTTCAATCAGGAGAATCCTTATGCACGGACACTGCGAATCTCATCATCACGGACACTGGGCGGCCGGGCGTCGCCGCGGCCGCTTTGGCGGCTTCGGCGGCTTCGGCGGCCGTCACGGCGGCGGTTTTGGCGGCATGGGCGGCGAGGACTTGTTGCGCGCCCGGCGCATGCTGGCGCAGGGCGACCTGCGGCTGGTCGCGCTGGCGTTGATCGCCGCGGCGCCGCGCCATGGCTACGAGATCATCAAGCTCATCGAGGAAAAAACCGCGGACTGGTACTCGCCAAGCCCGGGCATCGTCTATCCGACGCTGACCTATCTGGAGGAAGCCGGCTACGTCACCGCGGCAACCGAGGGCGCCAAGAAGCTTTACACCATCACCGACGAGGGCCGCGCCTATCTGGCGGCGAACCACGAATTGGCCGACGTCGTGCTCGACCGCCTCGCCGCGCTCGGCGAGCGCGTCAACCGCTGGCGCCGCACCGCCCGCGGCGAAGAACGCGAAGAGCGCCGCGCCCTGCCGCAGCTCGTCGAAGCGACCTTGCAGCATTTGCGCGAGACCGTCGGCAAACGGCTTGAAAACGATCCGGACGCCGAAGCGCGCCTTGTCGAAATTCTCGCCCGCGCCGCCGCGGAGCTGCAGCGCTCATGAAGCTTTGAGCACGTCCGGCGTGTGCACGTGCTCGGGCCGGATGCCCAAGCCCAGCAGGCGGGCTGGAATGCGGCGTAAAGCCGGAACGACGTTGAACGCCTTGAACACCGGCGGCGGCTTCGGCCGCTTCTGGCTTTCCAGCACGCGGCTGATGATCCGTTTCTGAATGGTCAGCTGCAGCCACTGGGTGAACCGCACCGGCAACGTGCGCCGTGCCTCGATGGCGCGCAGATCGCCATCGGTGACGGTCCGCGACTTGAGCGGTCCCGCCAGCCTGTTGGCGGCGGCGACGGCGTCCTGCACGGCCATATTGATGCCGACGCCGCCGACCGGCGACATCGCGTGCGCGGCGTCGCCGATGCAGATGAGCCCGGGCCGCCACCATTGCCGCAGGCGGTCGACCGCGACGGTCAACAGCTTGATGTCGTGGTCCCAGTTTTTCAATTCGTCGATGCGGTCGGCAAGAAACGGCGACATCTCGACGACCCGCCGCTGGAAGGCTTGCAGCCCTTCCGCTTTGATGTCATCGGTCCTGCCCTTCGGTATGACGTAGGCGCACTGCCAATAGTCGCCGCGGTCGAGCATGATCATCATCTTGCCGGCTTCGATGTGGCCGAAGGTGTCGGTGGAATCGTCCGGCTTGCGCGACAGGCGGAACCACAGCACGTCCATCGGCGCCCCGTAATCGTCGCTTTTGAAGCCGGCGCGTTCGCGCACCGTCGAATGGCGGCCGTCGGCGCCGACCACGAGATCGGCGCGAATCGTCAGCGTGCCGTCCGGCGCACTTGCGCGCAGGCCGACGATGCGGCCGGCTTCTTCGATCAGATCGGTCGCCTCGGTCTTCATGTGCAGATCGAACGTCTTGTAGCGCCTGCCCTGCGTAGCGAGGAAATTGAGAAAGTCCCATTGCGGCATAAAGGCGATGTATTTGCAGTGCGTCGGCAGATGCCGGAAATCGACAAAATCGACGTGGTCGGCGCCGACCTGGCCGGTGAGCGTTGCCACCTTCTGATGCGGCAGCTTGAGGAATTCATCGAGCAGGCCGAGCTCGTACATCAGTTCGAGCGTCGATGGATGCACCGTGTCGCCGCGAAAATCGCGGAAAAAGTCGGCATGCTTTTCCAGAACGACCACCTCGACGCCGGCGCGCGCCAACAGATAGCCGAGCATCATGCCGGCCGGCCCGCCACCGGCGATGCAACAGCATGTCGTTATCGATTGATCCATCGTCACTGCCTCCCTGCAGCGCACAGCTTGCGCCAAAGTACTGGAAAGTTCAATGTGCCGCCAAGCGACGCGTGCGATAACGCTCGCCGGCACTGCCGCGCTCAAAGCCAGGCCGGCTCAATCGGGAGGCAATCATGTTCTCCAAGATCAACCACGTCGCCATCGTCAGCGAGAACTACGCCAGGTCGGCGCTGTTCTATCAGGCGGTGTTCGGCATGCGCACCTCGGACAAGACGCGTGCCGCCCGGGCGCAGACGGTCGGCGACGGCTATGTCGGGCTCAACATCAATCCGCGCCGCGCCGGGCGCAAGGCC
>JASHQS010000123.1 GCA_030038995.1 Xanthobacteraceae bacterium | reverse complement strand
GTGCGGCTATTGACCAAATCGGTGGCGCTGCACTGCGCGCGCAAGGGCTATAATATCCGCTGCAATTCGGTGCATCCGTCGTTTGTCGAAACCCCGATGCTGCGGGCAATGATCGCAGCGGGACGCGACCCGGCCAAAATGGAAGCCAATTGTGTAAGCGCGGCGCCGCTCGGCCGCCTCGCTCAGCCGATCGAAGTGGCGCGCACCATTCTGTTCCTCGCGAGCGACGAATCGGCGTTCACCACCGGCGCCGAACTGGTGGTCGACGGCGGCCTCACCGCGGCCTGATTACGCGCTGAGCTGAACCCTGTCCGGATCGCAACGATGAAGCCCGCGCCATTAAAAAAACCAGCGAAGAAGCAGGTCCGGCTCGAGACCGCGCGATTTGTCGTGCGCAACGCGCGGCTCGAAGACGCCTCGGAGGCGTGGGGCCAATGGATGGCCGATGCCGAGGCGAGCGCCATGCTGAACGCGCCGCCGAAGGCTCTGAGCAAGGCCGAGGTCGAGGCTTACATCAGGATGTTCGATCAACGCACGCACCTGTTGCTGGTAATCGTCGAAAAGGTCTCGGAAAATATCCTCGGCTGTTTTCGCATCGACATCGACAAGAAACTCGGCCGCTTTCTGGTCAGCATGATCGTCGGCGAGCCCGGCTACCGGCACAAAGGCATCATGAACGAGCTGACGGTGCCGTTCCGCGACTATTTTTTCGACACGCTCGGGCTCAAGACCATGCTCGGCATGGTGCTGTCGCACAACGAGCCGGTGATCCGCTATCTGGAGAAGACCGGGCTCAATCTCGACAAAAAGATCGAGCGCCACGTCAAATCGCGCACCAGCGACGCCATGCTCGCCATGTGCTTCTTCAGCCAGACCGCGGAAGCTTGGCACGCATGGAAGCGCGCGAACCTCGCGATGTTTCGCCAGGGATGAAGCTGGCCGGGCGGTTCGATGTCAGGCGAGCTTTATCGCGCGAACCAATTGAAGCGATAATCGAGCGTGGCCTTCACCACCTCGATGTTCTGATTCACCGTGATTGGGGCCGAACCCGTGCCCGTAAGAGGTCCTGAAGCGGCCAACGTCACGCTGTGATTGCCGAAGCCGTAATGGTCATACTCGATGCCGGCGGACCAGTTGTCGGCAAACGCCCAGGCGAGACCGACGCCGACCGTCCAACCCGTATCGGTATCGGTCCCCGACGCATTGCAGGACAAGCCGGGGGTGGAAGCAAAGCAGAAGGCCGCGGCGTTGCCGAAAAAGGTGAGAGGATCGATGCTATCGCGGCTGTGCTCCCAGGCGACGCCGCCTTTGCCGTAGAGCATCCAACGATCCCACGTGTATCCGATGCGTCCGGTCACGCTCGCCAGCCAGTCGGTCTGATCGCGAAGCGTGGCAGGCACCCCGTTTTTGCCTCCGAACAACGGATCGCCGCCGAGAAACGCGTACGGATTGCTCGTGCTGCCGTCGAGATTGGTCCAGGAAAAATCGCCGGCAATGCCGGCGACCCAATTGGTGGCGAACTGATAATCGCAGCCGATTTGGCCGCCGCCGACAAATCCAGCGCCCTGACCGAAGCCGGCGCCGCTGCCGGTTGGAGCGAACTCGCCTAATCCGCCGCCGAAAAAGGTGTTTGGATCAATGAAATTGGCGGTGCCCCAGTCGCCGCCGAGATGGCCGCCGATGTAGCAGCCCGTCCAACTGAAAGGTCGCGCCACGACGGCTGGCGCCTTCACCGGCATCGGTGCCGGCGCCAAGTCGGCCGCAATGGCCGGGCCGCTTAATGCCAAGGCGGTGGTAGCAAGAAGGATACGTTTCACGGCTACGCTCCCCACGCTGAGGGCAACTATACAGCCGTGGCGAGCCCCATGTGTGGCAAAAGGACAACAGTGCATTGAATTATGCAGCGTTGGTTCCGACTCGCGGAATAAGCCTGACCGTTGAGAAAAGGCAGTACGCGAGCGCGGCCAAAACGTCGGCGGCGCCGCGCTTTTAACCGCTTGTTTACCCTAATCCTTAACAGTCGCCGTCCAAGGGGGAGCGGAGGGACCGCGCCGCCCGCATCGTCCGTTGACGAGCGCCGGCTCGAGATCGGGCAAGGCGGCCCCTCTGGGTTGGGCGCGCAAATGACATTTGGCGGTCCGTGGAATCTTCGAGGTCTCCGTGCGCGAGAGCGCGAGGCTGCGCAGCAAGCGGCGCGGCGGTCCGGCATGTCGGTCGGCGAATGGCTCAACAGCGTCATCGAACGCAGCGATGAGTCCGACGATGTGATGGACGGGCGGCCGCGCCGCCGCCACCGCCACGAGCCCGTCGAGTTCGGCGCGCCGCATCGGCGCGAAGACGGTCCCCATCGCGACACCCAGAACAGCGGCCGCCACGAAGCCCGCCGCGATCCGGACGACGACGAAGACCGCGAACCTCGTCCGCGCCGCGATCCGGACGATGAGGAAGACCACGAATCTCGTCCGCACCACGACGCGCGCGAGAGCGCGCATCGCCGCGATGAATTCGACCAAGTCAACGACCGCCTCGACAAGCTGTCGCAGCAATTGGAGCGGCTGGCGCGCGCCGAAGCCGTGCGGCAGGAAGCGCCGGCAGCGCCAAACGCGCCGCTCGCATCGCGCGATCCGCCGCTTGATGGCGCACCGCAGCGGCGGCCGGTCAGCGCCGAGCCGGCGCTCTCGATCGACGACGCCGTTGCCGAGATCACCGCCCGGCAGCGGGTGCTCGACGCCGATACCGCTGACACTGCCACTGAAGCCGGCGCCGCTGCCGCCGCCGCCGCTGCCGCCGCCGCCGCCGCTGCCGCCGCCGCTTCGTCGCCCGGCGTCGACTTCAGCGGCCTCGAACAGCAACTGCGCCAGATCATCGAAGCGCTGCAGCCGTCGAGCGAGATTGGCACGGCGATTGCTGCGGTGCACGGCGATCTCGCCGAGATCGGCCGCCAGCTCAACGAGGCGCTGCCGCGCCGCGCCGTGGAATCGCTCGAGGTCGAAATCAAGGCGCTGGCCGACCGTATCGATCACAGCCGGCAAGCGGGCGGCGATCCCACCACGCTGGCCGGCCTCGAGCGCGGACTGGCCGAAGTGCGCGAAGCGCTGCGCGGGCTCATGCCGGCGGAAAATTTGGCCGGCTTCGACGAGGCGGTAAGTGCGCTCGCCCAGAAGGTCGACATGATCCTGGCGCGGGACGACCCGGCCGCTCTGCAGCAGCTCGAGGCCGCCATCGGCGGATTGCGCGGGGTGGTGTCGCACGTTGCCTCGAACGACACGCTCACCCGGGTCGCCGAAGACGTGCGCGCGCTCGCCGGGCAGGTCGACACGATCGCCACCAACGCGGCCAGCGGCCAGGCCGTCGCGGCCCTGGAACAGCGCATCGACACCCTGGCGGCGGCGCTGCTTGCTTCGAGCGAGGCCGGCCGGGCCGTGCCGCGCGATCTGGAAAAGCTCTTAGCCGGCCTGATCGAGAAGCTTGAATGGGTCCAGCTCACCCACACCGATCATGCGGCGCTGGCGCATCTGGAGGACCGCATCGCCATGCTGGTGAAGCGGTTCGACGCGTCCGAGGCGCGGCTCGGCCAACTCGAAGCGATCGAGCGCGGCCTTGCCGACCTGCTCGTGCACATCGAGCAGATGCGCGGCATCGATGGGGCGGCCACGCCGGCCGCGCGGGCGGCGCGGTCCGCGCCCGCGGCGGCGCGTTCGCTCGAAGCGGACGTCGCCGAGATCAAACAAAGCGAACGCCGCACCCAGGATTCGCTCGAAGCCGTGCACGACACGGTCGAACATGTCGTCGATCGCTTGGCGACGATCGAGAGCAATCTGCACGAGGACACCCCGCCGCCCGCCGCCGCCGAGACGCAGGCGTTCTTCGAGTCGCCGCTCCCGCCGCCGGCCGCCGCGCCCATGGACCCTACACCGAATGAATCAGCGCGTGCGGCAGTCGTCGCAGTGGCGGCGATTGCGCCCGCGGCCCCAGCGCCGCAGCCGCGGCCGGCCGCACGGCCGCCGATCGATCCGACTTTGCCGCCGGACCACCCGCTGGAGCCCGGCTCCGCGGGCACCCGTTCGCGGTCGAGTGCATCGGCGGCCGAACGGGTCGCCGCCTCCGAGGCCGCCATCGGCTCGGCAAAACCGCCGGTCATTGCCGATGCCGGCCGGCCCAACTTCATCGCCGCGGCCCGCCGCGCCGCGCAGGCCGCCGCATGGGAGCCGCCGGGCGCGAAGGCCAAGGACGCGCCGGGTAGCGCCGATAAGGACGCAGAGCCGAGCAAGCTGTCGCAACGCCTGCGCATGCTGATCATAGCGGCCAGCGCGCTGTTGATCGCGGGCGGCGGCCTGCGCGTTGCCATCCGGCTGTTCGACGACAACCGCGCGGTCGGCAGCCCGGCGCAGGTGCAGTCGGAGCGAGTACCGGCGCAAGCCGCTCCCGCGCCTCGCCCGTTGGCGCAGCAAGCCGCGCCCGCCAAAAATGCGCCGGCGACCGCAACGCCGCCGCTGCCGCTGCCGAATCCGCTCGCCGCGCCGCCGCGGCCGGAGCCGGGCCGGGCGAAAGCCGTGAAGCCGTCGCATCAGTCGCTGCTGCAGGACGGCGAGCGCGAAACTATACCGGCTGCCGCGGCGCCGGCCGGCGGCCAGCCGGCGGCGAGCGCACTGCCGACGTGGGCCAATCCCGATATCACCGGCACGCTGCCGCGCGCCGTGGCTGCGCCGAATATCCCGCGCGCCTCCGCGCCCGCGCCGGCGGCCCTGGCGATCGACGACGCATTGCCGGCCGCGATCGGCGATCCGGCGCTGCGTGCGGCGGCGCTCGGCGGCGATCCGGCTGCCGCCTATGAGGTTGCGACCCGCTTTGCCGAAGGCCGCGGCGTGCCGCAAAACCACGTCGAGGCCGCGCATTGGCTGGAACGTGCCGCCAAGCAGGGTTTGGCGCCGGCGCAATTCCGCCTCGGCGGGCTCTACGAGAAAGGCATCGGCGTCAAAAAAGATCTGATCAGAGCGCGCAACCTCTATCTTGCCGCGGCCGCGAAGGGCAACGGCAAGGCCATGCACAACCTCGCGGTGCTCTACGCCGAGGGCATCGAAGGCGCGCCGGATTACAAGAACGCCGCCGAATGGTTCGGCAAAGCTGCCGAACGCGGCCTCCGCGACAGTCAGTACAATCTCGGCATTCTCTATGCGCGCGGCATCGGCGTCACTCAGAACTACGCCGAGTCCTACAAATGGTTTGCGCTCGCCGCCAAGCAGGGCGACCACGACGCGGCGGCTAAACGCGATGACGTCGCCGGCCATCTCGATGCACAATCGCTCGCTGCCGCGCGCCTTGCCGTGCAGAACTTCAAGCCCGAGCCGCAACCCGACGACGCCGTCAACGTGCAGACCGCCGCGGCGTGGCAGTCGGCCGCGAAGCCGGAGCATCCGGCGAACGCGAAGTAATTCCCCTCGTCTTTCCGGATTGCCGCGAAGCGGCAAGTCCGGAATCCATGACCACCGGCGCTGGGCTTATGGCTTCCGGGTTCGCCGCTTCGCGGCGCCCCGGAATGACGGTCGTGAAACTCAATCCGGCAAACATCGCGCAACAGCGACCGCGTACAGCCGGCGCGCGCCCAGCATGTGCGCGGTGCACGGCCGTGTGCCGAACAATGCCGCGAAGGCGCGGTCGCGCACGTTCAGCCCGCCCGCATAGGCGCCGAATGCCGGCATGACCAGGCGCTCGCCATCGCTCACAAAGCAGCGCCGGCGCACCGCGCGACCGCGCCGCGCCACGCGCGCCAAGGGGTGCAGATGGCCGGCGACCTCACCCGCCTCCGCTTGCCGCGCCGGCTCGTGGCGGAACGTGAACGGCCCCAGCGCCAAGGCGGCGATGAAATCGCCGCCGATGTTGTCGGCCGGATCGGGATCGTGATTGCCGGCGATCCACAGCCACTCGCGGCCGCGCTGCAACGCCGTGAGCGCGGCGCGGTCGCCATCGGCCATGCGCGCCGGCCCGCCGCCGTCGTGAAAATTATCGCCGAGCGCGAGGACGCGGCGCGGCGCGTAACGCGCGATGGGCAGCGCCAGCCGCGCCAATGTCTCCGCCGTGTCATAAGGCGGCAACAGCACGCCGCGCGCCGCGAATGCCGAACCTTTTTCCAGATGCAGATCGGCGACGACCAGGAGCTTTTCGTCCGGCCAGTACAGCACACCGGCCGGATCGGCGAGGAGCGCAATGCCGGCAACCGAAATGGCGTGCTCCGCTCGTCCCCGCGAAAGCGGGGACCCAGAATCGACGACCACAGCCGCGGAGCTTTCGTCTGGATTCCCGCTGGCGCGGGAATGAGCGGCAGAAAAGCTCCTCACCGCATCGCCTCCTTCACCAGCTCGTCGGCCGCCTCGGCGAGCAGCGCATCGGCGGCTTCGCCATAGACCGCCTCGCGGCCGATCTCCAGCATGACCGGAACGGCGAGCGGCGAAACATGGTCGAGCGCTTTATGGACGATTCGGCCCTTGCTGCGCGAGAGCATTTCGCCGAGCCGCCGCACGTCCAGCAATCCGGTCGCCGCGTCGGCCCGCGCGGCGCCAAGGAGCACGTGGTCCGGCTGGTGGCTGCGCAGCACGTCGTAGACGAGGTCGGTCGAGATGGTGACCTGGCGGCGCGATTTTTCCTGGCTCGGAAAACGCCGCTCGATCAGGCCGGCGATGATCGCGCAGTTGCGGAAGGTGCGTTTCATCAGCGCCGATTCGGCCAGCCACGCTTCGAGATCGTCGCCCAGCATGTCCTGATCGAATAAACCGGCGAGGCTCAACGTGCCGCCGGCGATGCGTTGCGCCATGTCGCCGAGGCCCCAGACCGCGAGCGCGTATTCGTTGGCGACAAAGCCCATCGGCTTCAATCGCGCCCGTTCCAGCCGCCGCGTCAACAGCATGCCCAGCGTTTGGTGGGCGAGCCGGCCCTCGAACGGATAGCAGACGAGATAATGCTTGTTGGCGCGCGGAAAGGTTTCGACGAGAAGCTCGCGCTGGCCCGGCAGTTGCGAGCGCCATTCCTGAATCTCGAGCCACTCGCGCACCTGCGCTGGAAGCTGCCGCCAGGTCTGCGGATGCGAGATGATGCCGCGCACGCGCTCGGCGAGATACGTCGAGAGCGGAAATTTGCCGCCCTCGTAGGCCGGCACCTTGGGTTCCTCCGCCGCGGCGCGCGACACATAGACCTCGTCCTCGACCAGCGTCTCGTATTGCAAAACTTCGCCGGCGAACACGAACGTGTCGCCCGGCACCATGGTCTCGACGAAATATTCTTCGACTTCGCCGAGCAGCCGGCCGCCGCGCGGGATGATGTTGGACGCGCGCGAGCGCACCAGCCGCACCTTCAGCATGTCGGCCTCGACGATGGTGCCGACGTTGAGCCGGTAGCGCTGCGCCACATTGGGATTGGTGATGCGCCAGCGCCCGTCTTTGCCCTGCCGGATGCGGGCGAAGCGCTCGTAGGCCTTGAGCGCATAGCCGCCGCTGACGACGAAATCGACCACGGCGTCGAAGTCGGCGCGCGTGAGCGCCGCATAGGGCGCGGCGGCGGTCACTTCGGCATACAGCGCGTCGGCCAAAAACGGCTCGCCACAGGCGCAGCCGAGCACGTGCTGGGCCAGCACGTCGAGCCCGCCGGCGCGCGGCGCCGGCGTGTCCTGCGCGTTCTCGGCGATGGCATCGAGCGCGGCGCGGCATTCCAGCACTTCGAATCGGTTCGCCGGCACGAGCACGCCCTTGGACGGCTCGTCCATGCGGTGATTGGCGCGGCCGATGCGCTGCAGCAGCCGCGAGGCGCCCTTCGGCGCGCCGACATTGATGACGAGATCGACGTCGCCCCAATCGACGCCGAGGTCGAGCGAAGAGGTGCAGACCACCGCGCGCAGCCGGCCGCTTGCCATCGCCGCCTCGACCTTGCGGCGCTGCGCCACGTCGAGCGAGCCGTGATGCAGCGCGATGGCGAGGTTGTCGTCGTTGATGTGCCACAGATCCTGAAAAATGCCTTCGGCCTGGCTGCGCGTGTTGACGAAGACGAGCGTGGTGCGGTGCGCCTGGATCAGCGCGTACATTTCGGCCAGAGCGTAGCGCGACGAATGCCCGGCCCAGGGCAGCCGCTCGCGGCTGTCGAGCATCGACACATCGGGCGCGGCGCCGCCCGCGGCGATGATGAGATCGGCGCGGTTTTGCTCGCCGCCGCGGCGTTGCGGCACCATGAAGCGGCAGAGATCGTCCGGCGCGGCGACGGTTGCGGAAAGCCCGACGCTGGCGAGATGCGGCGCGAGGCGAAACAGCCGCGTCAGGCCGAGCGACAATAAATCGCCGCGCTTCGACGTCACCAGCGCATGCAGTTCGTCGAGAATGACGCGCTTGAGCGAGCCGAACAGATAAGGCGCGTCGGCGGA
>JASHQS010000122.1 GCA_030038995.1 Xanthobacteraceae bacterium | reverse complement strand
GAGACTTTACGCGCCGCTATCTTTCTCGTCCGTCGGCCGTCCGCTGTTCTTGGATTAGAATTTGTAGCCCAAGCCGAGACGGGCGCTGCTCACCTGCAGCGTGATGCCGTCGAACGGAGCGAAGAGCGTGTACTCGTATTCGCCGCGCAGGAAAAAGTGTTGCGTCATGGCGTAATCCAATCCGGCGCCGATCGTGGCGCCGTAGAGCAGGGCGTAATTCCTGCCCGCCGACGCAGAGAAGGCGAAGTTGGAGCAAATCGGAGTCGACCCCGGCTCGCAGAAACCCTGAACCGCCGTCGTCACATTGATATTGGCGACCCCAACGACGGCACCGAGAAATCCGTAAGGTAAGAAGTCGCCCAGAACCAGACCGGCACGGCCGCGCAACGCGACGTAGTTGAGGTCGGCCATCGTGCCGGTGCCGCTGATTATCATCGTATAGGAGTTGCCCTCACCGTCGGAAAGCCCGCTGCGGGCGATCGGGTTGCTGGGCGCGAAAAGAGCAGCGGTGGTGTGCAGGAAGTTGGCCTCGACGCCGAGCATCAAATCCTGCCATTGCGTGTTATAGCCGAAAAACCCGCCGTAGCTGGCTGCGGTTTGATCGGCGGCGCCGAGGACCGGCAGCTCTGAAGGGTGGCTGGTGTTTTCCAGCGCCGTGTCGCGCAGCACGTAGGCGATGGTGGGTTGCGTGGCGCCGCTGAAATCGGCGTCGGCGTCGCTAATTCCGCCCTGTCCGCCGACGTAGAAGCCGGTCCAGTTGGTGAAGGTGGCCGGGCCGACCGGCTCGGAGCCGCGCAGAATATCCAAGTCCGCGGCCAACGCTTGCGGCACAAAACCGAGAACGAGCAAAGCACTGATGACCCAACGCATCTGCCGGCCTTTCATGCGGCGCGCCTTGCGCGGCCGATTGCCGGCGATCATCGGGCATTAACCTTAATGGAGCGTTAGCTCGCCGCCGCACGACGCGGCTCCCGGCACGACGCCAAAAGCAAACGGCGCGGTCGCCCGCGCCGTCGCATCCGTTCGGGGGAGGGGGTCGGCTATCAGCCGCGGGTGCTCAGGGCCACCGGGGTTGGTGTCGGCTGCAGCATCCAGCGCAGGCCGATGCGGAAATCCTGCGACGTGATATCCTTCAAGGTGAAGAAGTTGCAGCTGTTGGTCGAGCCCGTGTTCTGACAGAAGATGTTTGCCGATTGCGGCGAGCCCATATCCAGGTAGCGCCAGCTGAAGTCGACCTTGAAATTGTCCGACACGTTGTAGGTCAGGCCGGCTTGCACGTTCCACGCCAGGTTCCAGCCCGCCGAATCCTGCTGCGTGAAGCCGAAGCCGATGGTGCCGGGCGGCAGCGGGCCGATGTCGGAAACCTGGGTGATGCGGTCATAGGCGCCGCCGACGCCGGCGCCGATGAACGGCGTCAGGCACCACCAGGTGCCGAGATCGATATAGGCGTTGGCCATGAACACGGCCGCGGAGAAGTTGCCGTTGAACGTGTCGAAGCAGGTTCCGGTGACACCGTTCACGGTGCAGGTGCCCTGATTATAGCTGCCGATTGCGCTGAACAGCGCCTTGGTGCGGTATTCACCGGTCACGTCGAAGCGCAGCCAGTTGTTGAGCACGTAGCCGGCGCCCATGCCGAAGATGGTGGCGTCCTGAATGTCCTGCTGATTGATGGTCCAGCTCGCCGGCACTTCACTCGGCGGACCGAGATCGAAGCTCGAAAAACTTTGCACGCCGACGCCGACATCGCCGCGCAGATACCAGCCGCTCTGTTCGAACACCTGGGCGGGAGGCTGATACTGCATCGGCGGCGGCGCGCCGAGGTCGGCGGCGTAAGCCGCGGTCGAGACCATCGCTGCCGCAGCGCTGCCGATGAGAGTTTTGACGCTGACCATGACTTCGTCCTTTCCTCGAACACGGCCGCGCGCGCGGCGGCAGGCCGTTGCTGAAAGTGGAGCGAAGATGGCAGCTAATTCTTAAGCGGCACTTAACCTTAAGACTTAACCCTAATCTTTCGTATTCGAGCAGCCGGCCGCGCACGCCGTTTGGCGCCGATGGCCGCGCGGTCGGCAGGAATTTAAGGTTATGTAAACGATTGCGGCGTGCGGCAGCGGCGGCCCCCACGCCCTTCAATGGTCGTCGTCTTCCAGCTTGCCGATGTGGTGCTGGGCGTACAGCTCGAGTCCCAGCTTGGCGACGAGGTCGAGCTGCGTCTCGAGGAAATCGATATGATCTTCTTCGTCGTGCATCAGCTTTTCGAACAGGTCGCGCGATACGTAGTCGCGCACGCCGTGGCAATGCGTGGCGGCCTCCTCGTAGAGAGCGCGCGCCGACATTTCGGAGGCGAGGTCGCAGTCGAGCACCTCCTTGACGTTCTGGCCGATGTGCAGCGGATCGAGCACCTGCATGTTGGGAAAACCGTCGAGGAAAATGATGCGTTCGACCAGCTTGTCGGCGTGCTGCATTTCCTCCATCGATTCCTTGCGCCATTGCTTGGCCAGGTCGCGGTAGCCCCAATTGTCGAGCAGCCGGTAATGCAGCCAGTATTGATTGATGGCGGTCAGTTCGTGCCGCAGCCCCTTGTTGAGATAGTCGATGACGCCGGGCTCGCCTCTCATGGTTGGTCTCCTTCGCTGGCGTCGCGTCCGTAGCCGGAGCGTTGCGCACCGAAACGCCGATTATAACCGCGGGCGGCAGCCGTGTATCCAGGCCGCCGCTGCGCCGCTCTGTTGTACACGAAATTCGCCGCGGCTCTCAGCCGTTCCGGCAGCACGCCGGTTCCGCGACCGCCAGCGCCTCGTCGATGATGCGGCGGATCGTGCGCGCGCAGCGGCCGCATTGCGGGCTGCAGCCGAGACAATGATAGACCTCGCCGGTGGTCCGCGGCGCGCCGTCGCCGGCCGCAAGGGTGGCGCGCACGTCATGGTCGGAGAGCACGTTGCAGGAGCAGACGATCATTGCGGGCCCGCCCAGCGCATTAGGTCGGTCTGCAACTATGCCTAGCGCAGCCGAATTTGCCGCGCAAAGAAAAAGTGGCTTTTTTATAGAGGTTCTAATCGGCAGGCGGTGGCGCTCTATGGCCCGACAAAATGTCCGAGCCGGAAACGGCCGCGTCGTGCTATAGGCGTGCGGCGTTGACGAGGGAGCCGGGGATGCATCGACGATCGACAAGGGCGGCAGACGTTTCGGTGTTCGCCGCCGTCGTGGCCGCCCTTTTGAGCGCGGCGCCGGCTTCGGCACAGCAGCAGCCGCAGCCGAATCTCAATCCGGAGGACCAGCTCGCACCCTCGCAGATCGTGCAACCCATGCCGGCCCCGGTGTCGGAGCCGAACAAGGGCGCGCCGGCCGGCCGGACCCCGGCGAAGCACGCGAGCGCCGGTCCCAAGCGCGTCGCCGCCAAGCCGGCGCGGCTCGGCGGCATTCGCACCGTCGTCGAATGCAGCGGCCCATTCGCCAAGGATTCCGGCATGCTGGCGCTCGCCATGATGTTCGATTCGCGCAACATGATCTTTACCCACGTGAAGGTGCAAGGTACCGACGTGGGTGAGACGGTGCTGTTCCCGAACGATCCCAGGCGCCGCTTGGAAGTGTGGTGGTCGAATCCGAACCGCACCGGCACCTATCTGATCGACATTGCCGGCAAATCGATCTGGACCGCGCCCGAAGGATTGCGGCTCGGGCTCACCCTCGAGCAGCTCGAGAAGCTCAACCGCAAGCCGTTCAAATTGAAGGGCTTCGACCAGGACGACATCGCCAGTGTCGCGAGCTGGGACGATGGCGCGCTCGCCAAGCTGCCGGGCGGCTGCAAAGCCGGCGTCAACCTGCACGCCGGCGCCGCGGCTGCCGCAACCGACTTGCCGGCGAAGGACGAATTCAGCTCCGACGATCCGGCGCTGCGCGCGCTCAAGCCGACCGTCGCCGAAATTCTCATCGGCTATTAGCCGCATGCTCCTTCGGCTCGGCCTAATGGAGCATGTGAGCCGCCCGTCGGCTGTCGACGCGCCCGCAATGTCAGCGTGCTGACTGCTCGACATTGACCGCGATCATGGTTTCACCAAAGCAGCGTGCGGTGCCGACGCCAGCTTGAGAAACGTGCGGTCCTCGCGCAGCACGAAGCGTTCGCGCTGGGCAAAAGCATAGTTCTCACGCCCGATCGGGTCGGCGGCGAGGCGCTGCCGGTATTGTTCGTATGCCGCCAGGCTCTCGATCGCGTAGATGCCGTAGGCCAGCGTCGTTGACCCTTCGTGGGGCGCGAAATAACCGATCAGGTTCGCCCCGCAGCGCGGAATCGCTTGTCCAAAGTTGCGCGCGTACTGCTCGAACTCGGGCCGTTTGGCCGGGTCGATGTGATAACGAATGATGCACGTGATCATCGTTGTTCTCCTGGCTTGCGTCGTTTCCTAGCTGATCCGCTGCGTCCGATGCTTCGGCAAAGCCCGAAGCATTCCCTGATCCGGCATGCTATGCTCAGCTCATGACGGACGGTCCCAGCATTTCGGGAATCGGTGCGCTCATGGGTGACCCTGCGCGTGCCAACATGCTCACATCGTTGATGGGCGGGCAGGCATTGAGCGCGAGCGAACTGGCGGAGGTCGCCGGCGTCGCTGCGGCGACCGCGAGCGGCCACTTGGTGCAACTGCTGGATGGGGGATTGCTGGCTGTCGAGAAGCAAGGACGCCACCGCTACTATCGGCTGGCCGGCCCTGATGTGGCGATCGCCATTGAAACACTGATGGACCTCGCCCAGCGGTCGCGTCGGCTTCAGGTGCGTCCTGGTCCGCGGGACCCCGAAATGAGGAGGGCGCGGGTCTGTTACGATCACTTGGCCGGCGAGTGCGCCGTCGCGTTCTTCGCCAGGCTGACAAGGCTCAAATTGATTGCGCTCGATGACGGCGCCGTCGCGATCACCAGCCGGGGCGAACGCCGGTTCGCAGAATTCGGCATCGACATTGCCGCTCTGAAGTCGGCGAAGCGCCCTGTTTGCCGCACTTGCCTCGACTGGAGCGAGCGCCGATCGCATCTTGCCGGCGCGCTCGGCGCGCGGCTGCTTGACCGCTTATTCGAACTGGGCTGGGCCCGTCGCGCCGAGGGCTCGCGCATCGTCAGGTTCACGCCACTTGGCGAGACCGGCTTTGCAAAGCTTTTCGATTAAGTTTTGCCGCGGCGACCTGGATGCACGCGGCCGCTAGCGCCGCGACCCGGCTCGCGGTGAGGTGATGTCGGGCCCGTTCGACTCATTGCGCAGATCGCGCACGTCGCGCGCCATTTCCAGGCACGTGAGCAGTTCGGTGTAGCTCGAATCGCCGCCCATGGTCGCTTCTCTGATGCAGGCATTCTTGTCGGCCGCGGGAAAACTCGACCACTGTTTGACCAGCTCTTCGCGGACTTCCTTCTCGCTTTGCAGGCAGTCCTGTTTTTCCTTGGCGATCTCGGGATCGTGAAACGAGCTGCCGCCCTGTTGGGCGATGCCCTGGCAGACCGGCTCGATGTTGAGGACCGGAACGTTATCGGCGGCGACGGGCGTGACGAGTTGCTGGACGCCGATGAGTAGGGCCGCTGGCAGCATCATGACCGTGATCCGGAAGCAACTGTGCAAATCCTAGCACGCCGCGGCGGCAGGGACGAGGCGGAAACGGGGAGCCTCTGCCCGTTTTGCCGCCGCTGAGGAAATTGAGGGTTGATTTGCGCCGCCTGGTCCGGTTATGGGGGATTCGGGTAAGGGACCTCACATGCTGCTTGTTCCGCTTTTCGGCACGGCCCTGGTCGTCGCCGTGGCCACCGAACCGCTCGATGCTTCGGGCGACGTAACGCATCTGTCGATCCGGGAGAAAATGGCGGCCACCGAGCCGCTGGTGCGCTCGGCCACGAGCTGCATCGTGCGCGCCGTGACCGCCGATCCGCGCTACGGCAGCAAGGCGGCGGCGCTCGGCGATTTGATCGTCGCTTCGATGCCGTCCTGCGTGGCGCCGGTGCGGGCCATGATCGATGCCTACGACCGTTATTACGGTGACGGCACCGGCGAGGCTTTTTTCATGGGGCCGTACCTCGACGTGCTGCCGAAAGCGGTCGTCGAAGGGGTTCAGAAAACGCCGTAGGCTTGCGGATTTGCCTCAAGGCGGCGGCCCGATCACATCGACCACGCGCATCCGGGTCGGATCGACCAGGACGACTTTGTCCTGCACGATCGTGTACTCGAAGAATTTGGCCGTCTGATTGGCCGCAACGATGTCGTCGGGCAGCGGATAGAGTTCGAGCATCGGCGGTACGTCCGCGCCGATTGCCGGCGGGAATGCGGTTTTCGCGGCCTTGCTCTTATCCTTGGCGACGGCGGCGTAGATCGCGCGGCGTTGTGCCGGCGTCAGAATGAGCTTCTGTTCGCCGCTGCTGCTGATGCCGCCGGGCGATCCGCCGGCGTCAATACTCTGTGCAGCGGCGCTTTGCGGTATGGCGATGCAGAAGAGCGCCACCGCGCCAAGGGCGCCACGGGCGCCACGAGCTCCGCGCATGCTCATTGTCTCTCTTCGCGCCGGGCGCGGCAGCGCGTGCTTGCGCAACGCGCGCCGCCCGATCCGGCTCTCGTTCGTCAGCGCGGCAGCGCCTGCACCGCTATGCCCGTGGCCGGATCGATGACGAGAATCCGGTCCGGCTGGTAAACGTAGCGATAGGCTGGAACGGCCATGCCGACCGCGACCGGTGCCGCCGGAACGACCGCTTGGTCGATGACGGTAGCCGCCGGGGCGACCACGGTTGCGGGGACCGCGAGCGCGGGCGGCGGCGCGACCACGTCATAGAGCGGCTGCGGATAGGTGGCGACGACCGGCGCGGGCGGCGGCGGTGCGACGTCATAAACGGCCGCAGGAGCAGCGATCGCCGGCGCCGGCGACACCACGTCGTAAACCGGCCGTTCGCGCACCGCGGTCCGCCGCGTCACCACGACCCTGCGGCGAAGCGCCGGCCGTATCGTTCGCGTCGTGGTGACGGTGCGCACCGTCTCCACGGGCTCACTGACGATCTGCCGCGTCACGATCGTCTGCGCATGGGCCACCGGCGCGAGTGCCGCGAGCGCCAGCCCCAGCGCGGTACAGGGGATATGGATTCGCATGACCTACTCCCTATGCTTGGTCCGGAACACGACCGAACGAACGTCAAGCAAACGCCGGTTGGGCGCTGGGCGTTCCGGCGTGATCCGATCGAGACAGTGAGGCTGGCGGAGGCTGGCGCGGCGGTTCCGCTGCCGCGAATCTGGCCCGATCAGGCCGCACCGCGACCGTAACCGCGAGGCAGCGCCGGCCGCAGCAGCGCCGCCAATGGCAGCGTGCCGAGCGCGGCGGCGGCGACCAGGACCAGCGTTGGCCAGACCCCGAGCGCGTCGCCGACGCGCCCGAACAGCACCGGCGCAATGGCACCCGAACCGATGGTGCCGGTATAAAATAGGCTGAGCGCGCGGGTGCGCCGATCGGCTACGACCAGATCGGGCACCGAACCGTAGAGCACCGACGAGGTGCCATTGAGCGCAATGCCGATCAGCGGCAAGAGCGCCAGCGCGGCGGGCAGCGGCAACGGCAACAGCGCGACGATGCCGGCGGCGGTGAGGCCTTCGGTCAGCCACACCGTGCCGATCGCGCCGATGCGCGCGCCGATAAAGGCGCAGGCGAGCTTGCCGGCGGCGCCGCCGGCGAACACCAGCGTCATGGCGAGGCCCACGTCCTGCAGGCTCGCGCCTTTGGCTTTGAGCACGAACGGCAGAAACAGCAAAAAACCCATCCGCGCGGCGCTGTCGAGAATGCCGATCCCAAGCAGCATCGTGAACGCGGAAGAGCGCGGCGGCTCGCCGCCGCTCGCACGCGTCTCGTCCGCCGCGGCGACGTGCGGATAGCGCGGCGTGAACAAAAAGATCACGATCGCCAGCGCCAATCCGACGCCGCCGAGAATGGTGAGCGCCGGCCGCCACGGCAGGGCGAGCAGCATCAGCGACAGCGTCGCCGGCACGGTCATCTTGCCGAGGTCGCCGGAGAAATTGTAGGTGCCGAGCGCCTTGAGCGAGCGCGGTCCGGCAAAAGCGCGGGCGACGAGCGCGGAGGCGATCGGATGCTGGGCGCTCGCGCCCATGCCGCCGATGACGAGTGCGCCGAGCAGCATGGCAAAGCCGGTGCTCGAGCCCGCGACGCAATAGCCGAAGCCGGCGAGCGCGGTGCCGAGCGCCAGCACCGCCGCGCTGCCGAGCCGCTCCGACAATAGTCCCGCCGGGATCTGCAGGCTCGCCATGGCGCCGACGAAGGCGCCGCGCAACAGGCCGAGCGCCGCGTAGCCGAGGCCGAATTCGGCCTGCCACAGCGGCAGCATGATGTAGATCAGATCGGTGTAGCCGTCGTGCAGCGCGTGCGCCCCCGCGGCGATCGCGGCGGCGCGCCGCTCATCGCGCGACAATGTTGCGGTGCGCGCCGCCAAGCTCGGCCAAATCATCCAGCGCATGAGGACCTTAAGCCGTCAGGGTTTTTCGTCTATGACGCGCCGGAAAGGCCGTCAATTGCCGCGTTTTTTCCATTGCCCGCCCGCAATTGACCCGGACAATCGCCAAGGGCACTCTGCCGCCGCCGGCGGGAATCACGCCGTTTTTTGCTCGGAGGACCACATGTTCGGGATCGGCGACCTGTTCCAGTGGGACCGGTTCGTGACCCCCACGGTGATCAAGGTTTTCTATTGGCTTGCCGTCGTCATTTGCATTCTGCTCGGCATTGCCGGCGCGGTCACCTCGCTCGACACCATGGCGTTCAATCCGTTCCTCGGCATGATCTTTCTGATCGCCAGCGTGCTCGGCGCCTTCATGGGCGTGATCCTCGCGCGCATCGGCGCCGAATTCGTGCTCATCGTGTTCCGCATCAACGAGCATCTCGGCGCCATCCGCAATCGCGGGCAACAGATGTGAGGCACATCCAGTGCTCATCGTCGTGAGCAGCGAAGCGACGAAACAATCCAGAACGGCGACGTCGCGCTGGATTGCTTCGCTCCGCTCGCAATGACGAAATGCAGCACAGAACTAAAATCGTCCTCGTCACGTCGCGAAGCGGAAGTGCATGACGTCGCCGTCCTGCACGACGTAGCCCTTGCCTTCGAGCCGCATCTTGCCGGCGTCGCGCGCGCCGGCCTCGCCGCCGAACTGCAGGTAATCGTCGTAGGCGATGGTCTCGGCGCGGATGAAGCCGCGCTCGAAGTCGGAATGAATGACTGCCGCCGCCTGGGGCGCCTTGGTGCCCCTTGTGACGGTCCACGCGGCGGCCTCCTTGGGCCCGGCGGTGAAGTAGGTGATCAGGTTGAGGAGCGCGTAGCCGGCGCGAATGAGCCGGTCGAGGCCCGGCTCCTCAAGACCCATGGCGGCGAGAAATTCGTTGCGCTCGTCGGCCGGCAGCACGGCGATCTCGGCCTCGATCTTCGCCGCGATGGTAACGCAAGCGGC
Organism: Xanthobacteraceae bacterium; assembly: GCA_030038995.1. Lineage (GTDB taxonomy): Bacteria > Pseudomonadota > Alphaproteobacteria > Rhizobiales > Xanthobacteraceae > BOG-931. The sequence continues at coordinate 1,492 of JASHQS010000122.1, read as the reverse complement.
GCCTTCCGCCTTGGCGCGCGCCTCGACCTGCCGGGAAAACTCGTTGCCGGATGCCGCCGCAGCCTCGTCGACGTTGCAGACGTAGAGCACCGGCAACGCCGTCAACAGGCCGAGCATGCGAAACGCCTTATCCTCCTCGGGCTTGTGCTCCGTCAGCCGCGCCGGCTTGCCCTCGCGCAGTTGCACGAGCGCCCGGTTGATGAGGTCGAGCGTTTCGCGCGCCTCCCGCGCGTCCTTGTCGCTGCCCTTGGCCTTCTTGCTCAGGCCGTCGATCCGCCGTTCCAGACTCTCGAGGTCGGCAAGCATCAGCTCGGTCTCGATGGTGTCGATGTCGGCGATCGGGTCGATGCGGCCGGTGACGTGGGCGACGTTCGGATCGACGAAGCAGCGCACCACGTGAGCGATGGCGTCGACCTCGCGCACGTGGGCCAGGAATTGATTGCCCAAACCTTCGCCGCGCGAGGCGCCGCTGACCAGGCCGGCGATGTCGACGAAGGTCAGGCGCGTCGGCTTGAGCTTGGCGGACTTCGCCAGCTTGCCGAGCACTTCGAGCCGCGGATCCGGCACCAGCACCTCGCCGACATTCGGCTCGATGGTTGAGAACGGATAGTTCGAGGCTTGCGCCGCCGCAGTTGCGGTCAGCGCGTTGAACAGGGTCGACTTGCCGACGTTGGACAAGCCGAGAATGCCGCATTTGAATCCCATGATGGCTCAGTCGGTTTTTTTGTTGAACTATGCTTTGTTTGTTGAGCTGTCGTCCTCGGCACCATTGCCAAACCCGCCGGCCGCCATGGCAAGATGAATCTTGTTCTGGAACGTGGCGTCGGCGCCGCGAGCGAGCAGCTCGACATTGTCGGCAATGCTGCCAATGAGCGCCTCGACCCAGGGCCGCTCGCTCTTGGCGAAGTCGTTCAACACGTAGGCCTGGACCAGATCCTTGTTGCCGGGATGGCCGACCCCGATGCGCACGCGCCGGTAATCGTTGCCGATGTGCTCGGAAATGGAGCGCAAGCCGTTGTGCCCGGCGATGCCGCCGCCGGCCTTCACCCGCAGTTTCCCGGGCGGCAGGTCGATCTCGTCGTGGAAGACGATCACCTCGCCGAGGGGGATTTTGTAGAAATGCGTGGCCTCGGCGACGGCGCGGCCGGATTCGTTCATGAAAGTTCCGGGCAGCAGGAGGAGCGCGCGCACGCCGCCGATCGGTCCCTCGCAGGCCAGCCCCTGATAACGCCGGCGCCACGGTCCGATGCCGTGGCGCTTGGCGATGGCCTGCACGGCCATGAAGCCGACATTGTGCCGATTGCCGGCATACGGCGCCCCTGGATTGCCTAAGCCCACCAGGAGCAGCATCGGCATCGTCCCGCGGACAAAAACCTCACTTCTTTTCGGGCTTTTCCGGCGCGGCGGCAGCCGGCGTCGCCGCAGCCGGGGGTGCGGCGCCAGGAGCCGTGGCGGGCGCGCCGCCTTCCGCTGGAGCGCCGGCGGCCGCAGC
>JASHQS010000121.1 GCA_030038995.1 Xanthobacteraceae bacterium | reverse complement strand
CGAAGGACGGATATACGACGTTGCGGGGAGCCGCGTGGCGGCAAACCACGCGGGGATAAAGGGCATGAGGATGCCCGCACGGGGGGGCGCTGCTTTTTTTGTCTTTTGTTCCGCGCTGGCGGTACTGCTCGCCGCCGGTGCCCGGCTCGCGCTGAGCGAGGACCGCGCTGCAGCGCTGGTGCAGCCGCCCGCGGCCTGCCGGCCGGCCGATTTCCGCGTCGTGCTCGACGTCGGACACACCGCGCAAGTGCCCGGCGCGATCAGCGCCCACGGCATTCCCGAATACGTCTTCAATATGCGTCTGGCCGAGGACGTCAAAGAGGCGCTGGTCGAGGCCGGCTTCGACAAGACCGTTCTGCTCGTCACCGACGAGGCGCCGCCGCTCGGCCTGTTCGAGCGCGCCTGGTCCGCCAACAAGCTTGACGCCGACCTGTTCATCTCCATCCATCACGATTCGGTGCCGGATTATCTGTTGCAGACCTGGCAGTACGCGGGGCACCAGGAGCACTTCAACGACAGTTTTCCGGGCTACGCGATTTTCATATCGAACGACAACGCCGATCGCGCCGACAGTCTGGCGTTCGGTCATTTGTTGGGCGAAGCGCTGCAGGCGCAGGGTCTCGCCTACACGGCGCATTACACGCTGCCGCTGATGCGCCGCCGCCGGCACGAACTCATCGACGCCGCGGCCGGCGTCTATCGCTACGACGCGCTCGTGGTGCTGCAGCGCACCCGCATGCCCGCGGTGCTGCTCGAAGCCGGCTCGATCATCAACCGCACCGAGGACCTGGCAATGGCGACGCCCGAACGCCGTGGTCGCATCAGCGCCGCGATGGTCGCGGCGGTCAGCGCGTTTTGCGCAAGCCGCGCGCCGGCGCGGCACAATCATCGCATCAGGCGCGTGGCCGTGCCGCGTGCGGCCATGCATCGCCGCTACGGCGCCCGCTAAGCATGCTGTAGCTGATACCAACGGCACTTGATGTTGACCGCCATCCTTAAGGTGCGCGCCGAAGGCGCGCCTCGAAGGATGCGGCCCGAGCGCCTCGGCCGTCGCCCTTCGAGGCTCGCTTCGCTCGCCCCTCAGGGTGACGGGAATGAGTCAGTGAAAATCGCGGTTGGTATAAATTGATTCAGTACATCGTCATTGCAAGGAACCAACGGATCCGGCCCGAAGTGGCCGGCCCGATGACAAGCTCCGCGACGACGCAATCCGGAACGGCGGCGCCGCGCTGGGCTGCTTCGCTTCCGCCTTCGCCCTGCGCGCTTCGGCGTGACTCAAACCGCGCCGTAGCTCGCGCAGCGAGCGTAGGCGGGTCGCTCGCAATGGCGAGCGCGTGCGCTGTGTCGACCTAAATCATTCTGTCCTCAGGCTTAGGGCCTCGCAGGCTCGCCCCCCGTTCCCGGATCGCGCAACGCGCGATCCGGGCTACGCTTGCTGTGTCCGCACTCCCTATTGCGGCGCCAGCGCATGCGCCGGCTCCCGGCCAGGCTCGATCAGTGACACCCCCTGCCAGATACCGCTCTCGACCAGTTCGCGGACCAGCGATTTCAAGGTCTCCGCTATGGCTTCGACAGCGGGAGCGCGCTGGCCCACCTCGGAAAAACACAGTGCAACCGGCCGGGTAAGTTTTGCGTCGGCAAAGCGCCGGTAGTTGAGCGCTATTGTCCGCTCGCCATCGTAAAGCACGGACTATGGCTCGATCGCGTTCCCGGTACCGGATGCAACGGCGCGGCGCAGCGCACACACCGTCTCGACTTCGCCAATAGGCGTGATGTTGAGCCCGTGTCTCTTGAACGCTTCCTGGGCGACGCGTCGGCTGGCGCTGGCGGGGCCGGGCACGATCATCGGACGTTGCGCCGCATCGGCAATTCGGATGGGTGAAGGATCCGGATCTGCGGTCACATAGAACAGTTCTTCGAATAACAGCGGCTCAACCGCAAGGCCGCGCGCGGATTGATCCTCGAAGAGCAGGGCTAGATCGATACGTCCATTGAGTAGTTGTTCGCGCAGCAGCGAACTGTTGCCGTCGGTGATATGGAGCACAATTCGCGGATGCTCAGTGCATACGCGCATAAATAGGTCGTAGCTCAAGATCGGACCTATTGTGTGTGGCACCCCGATAGACACTCGGCCCGAAGGAAGGTTGAGCGCGATCTTGGCCGCCTGCTTGGCAGATTCGAGCTGCCGCAGGATTGTTTCGGCGTGGCGGTAGAGGGCGCTTCCCGCTTCGGTGAGCACGACGCCTTTTCGGCCGCGGATCACCAATTGCTTATCCAGTTCGGCCTCCAGGCTGGCGATATGATGACTGATGGCCGACTGTGCCACGTGCAACTGATCCGCGGCGCGCGTGATGCTGCCTGCCTTGACGGCCCCGACGAAGTAACGAAGTTGACGCAAGTCCATGAACGAGCGGCCTCACCTGGGAAATAGGGCGCCGTGGGGCACGCGGTTTCTATTCGCCAGTTTTGCCGTCCCCTATCGACAACGAGTAGTTTTGCCGAGTTGTCGCGGCGTCCGAACAGGTGCACAGTATACACGTTCGGCGCGCGCGTGGACAAACACCGGCGACCGCATGTGGCATCCCGGCAAACTGATGAATTTCTGCGCTTTTGTGCTCGCCAGCGTGGTCTGTGCCGCGCCGGCTGCGTTTGGCGCCGATACTTGGCCGGGGACAAAGCCGCTCAGATTCGAAACGGGATCGGCCGCAGGCGGCATGACCGACATCGTGCCGCGGGAGCTGTCGAATTACCTCTCCGCGTCCATCGGCGTGCCGGTGATAGTGGAGAACAGGCCCGGTGCCGGCGGCAATATTGCTGCCGCTATTGTGGCGAAGGCGCAGCCCGACGGTCACACGCTTTTGGTTATCGGTTCGAACGTGGCCGTCAATCCAACACTATTGCCAAATCCAGGCTTCGACTACGGGCGCGATCTGGCGCCGGTGTCGATGGCGGTGTCGGCGAGATTGCTGCTCGTCGCGGCGCCGGCTTTTCCCGCCAAGAACATTACCGACGTCATTAAAATCGCAAAGCAAAAGCCGAAGTCGGTCAGCATCGCCATGTCCGTTATCGGTACGCCCGGTCATCTCGCGGCGGAGATGCTTGCGCAATACGGCGGCATCGATCTTACGTTCGTGCCCTACGGCGGTATCACCCAGGCAATACCGGACCTGATCGCCAACCGCGTGGACTTGGCGGTTGGCTCCATGGCGACACTGTTGCCGCAGGTCCGCAGCGGGGCGCTCAAGGCGTTGGCGGTGACTTCGCCGCCGCGATCCCGGCTTGCGCCCGACATACCGACTTCGGCGGAAGCGGGATTGCCTGCGATGCAGATTCACGGGTGGATTTGCATCATGACGACCGGCGGCACGCCGGCGCCGATCATCGCGCGCCTGGACGCCGAAATCGCCAAAGCTCTGGCCCTGCCGGAAGTGCGCACCGCCTTTGCCAAGCAAGGCGTCGAAGTCTTCCACCTGAACCCGACGGAGCTCGCCGCATTTCTGCGCGCGGAGGCCGCGCGTTTCAGCAACCTGCTCAAGCATTCGCGAGTGGTGAAGCCGTCGCAGTGACAAAGCGTCCATTACGAATCTTGATAAGCCATCAATTTCGACCTGCGCTCTTATCATCTGATTTCAAGGTGAGGGGCATATGGCGTTTGGTCTTTTCAACGCGCCATTTGTCTTGTGACTATTGCACATGGCGAAGAGAGGTCCCAACGCGATCGACCGGCAAGTCGGCGTCCGCATGCGGATGCGGCGCTTGATGCTCGATATGTCGCAACAAAAACTTGCCGCAGCGCTCGGCCTGACGTTTCAGCAGGTGCAGAAATACGAGAAAGGTTCCAACCGCATCGGCGCCGGCCGCTTGCACGAGCTCGCCGAAATCCTGCAGGTGCCGGTCAGCTTCTTTTTCGAGGATTTTCCCGCACCCGGCAGAAAGCAAGCGGCGCTGCCATCGTACATGTCGGATTTTTTGGCGACCGCCGACGGACTGGCGCTGACCAGAGCGTTCATGAGCATCCGCGATGCACGGCAGCGTCGTTGCGTCGTCATTCTGGTCGAGGCGATGGCGCACTGAATGGGCTACCGACCTGAATCATTATCATTTCTGTCCTGAAGCTTTAGGCCATGGCCAGCGTTTGGCTGCGCCGGAACGCCAACATGCTGATGATCATGAAATTGACCAGGCTCACCCCGACGCCGGCGGCGAAGGCCGGCGCGTAATGGCCGAAATAGTCGTAGAGCAGTCCGCCGACCCAGCCGCCCACCGCCATGCCGGTGCCGCTGCACAGCAGCAGCGTCGGGATGCGCCAATAGGCCTCGCCGGCCGGGAACAGTTCGCGCGAGGCCAAAATGTTGGCGGGCACGAGGCCGCTGAAACCGAAGCCGAACAGCGCCGCGACGGTGAACAGGCCGAGCTCGTTCTGGGTGAGCAGAAACAGCGACAGCCCGACGGTCTGGCACGCCGATCCGGCCAGCATCGTGTACAGGCCGCCGACCCGATCGGACAACGCGCCCCAGAACTGGCGGCTGACGAACGCCATGCCGAGCAGCACCGAGATCATCGCCGCGCCGTGCACCGGGCTGATGCCGAGATCGCTGCAGAACGCCACGAGATGCGTCTGCGGCATCGCCATCGGCACGCAGCAGGTGAAGATCGCGCCGGCTTGCAGCGCGAATACGAGGTTGGGCGGCCAGCCCAGCACGGTGTCGGCGGCGCGCACCGGGCGGGTCGGCAGCGCACGCTGCGGCGCCTCGGGCGGCGGGCCGAGCACGATCAGCGCCGCCGGCACGATCACGATCAATTCGGCGACGGCGTAATACAGCATCGCCTGCCGCCAGCCGGCAGCCGCGATCACGCGCTCGAAGATCGACGGCCATAGCGCGCCGGCCAAAAAGCTGCCGCTCGAAATCAACGCCAGCGCCGAACCGCGCCGGCGGTCGAACCAGCGGCTGACATAGACGTAGGACGGCGCGTTGATGCCGCCGATGCCGAGGACCCCGATGAACAGCCCGTGGCCGACGAAGAGCGGCACCGACGGCCCGCGCGTCGACAAAGCGAGCCCGGCCGCGATCATGATGGCGCCGCCGATCACGGTCCAACGCACGCCGACGCGTTCGGCGAGCTGGCCCATGAGAATGCCGCCGATGCCGGTGCCGACCCACACCAGCGCGCCGGCGAAGGCCGGAATGGCGCGTTCGCCATTGACCTCGGCGGCAATGTTCTTGAGCGCCACCACGGTGATCCAGGGCGCGCCGAACGCCGTCGACATGACGGCGAGCGCCACGCAGGCGACGACCCACGACCTGCGCGTCTCGACCGATGGCAGCAATGAGGACATCGACATGACTGGCGCGCTTTTGCGGTCCATAACCGCGCGCGGCCGGAAGCCGGCACGGAAAATCCGTATAGCAGCCGGCGGACTCGCCCGGCCAGAAAAAATCCAGAAAATTAAGCCGCGGCCGCGAATAAAGCGCGACCGGCGCGATAGACCGGGCCGCCATTTCATGCGAGTGGCGCAACGCTGCCATGATGCGGGCGTGCCTGGCTTCATCGGCCGCCGTTCATAGCTGCGCTGACAACTGCGCCGGCTCGAAGCGCCGCCGATCGGGGAGGACTGATTGCGCCCAGTATCAGCGTGCGAGGTAGCGCTTGGACCGTTTCACCGGAATGGCTGTTTTCGCCAAGGTGCTCGACACCGCCAGCTTTGCCGCGGCGGCGCGTCACTTCGGCATGTCGCCCGCCATGGTCAGCAAGCACGTGCAGACGCTGGAAGAGCGGCTGGGGGTGCGGCTGCTTAACCGCACCACGCGCCGCGTCAGCGCCACCGAAGTTGGACAGAATTATTACGAGCGCTGCCTACGTATTTTGTCCGAATTGGAGGACGCCGAACGCGCCGCCGGCGACCTGCAAACTGCGCCACGTGGCCTGCTGCGCGTGACCGCGCCGGTATCGTTCAGCGTCCGTTACCTCGGTCCGGCGGTCGCCGACTACCTCGCCGCGTATCCCGAAGTCTCGATCGATTTGAATCTCAATGATCATTACGTCGATCTGCTCGAGGAGCGCTTCGACGTCGCCATCCGTGTCGGTCGCCTCGCCGATTCGAGCCTGATGTCGCGGAAGCTGGGTTCAATCGCGATGACGGTATGCGCGTCGCCGACCTACCTCGAGGCGAACGGAGTGCCCCGACAGCCCGGCGATCTTACGCAGCACAATTGCCTCATCTATACTTACGCCACGCATCAGAGTGCATGGAGCTTCGTCGATCGCGACGGCAAGAAATACGTCGTGCAGGTGACCGGGCGCTTCATGGCCAACAATGGCGACACGCTTCGCGCGCTTGCAATCAAGGACGCCGGCGTGACGTTCGCGCCCGACTTCATCGTCGACGAGGACCTGCAGGCCGGCCGCCTGATCCGGCTGTTGCCCGAATACGCGACGGCAGAGACGCCGGTGCACGCCGTCTATCCGCACAGCAGGTATCTCTCGGTAAAAACCAGGACGTTCATCGACTTTCTGGCAACGCGTTGCGCCCGTTCGCCGCGGATCAAGGGCGACGGCGTGGAAGACAAGAGCGTGGAAGACAAGAGCAAGGCGCGTACCGCGCCGGCGCTCCGCGCCGCTTCCTGACGCCGCGGCGTGCGCCACCACTCATTGTTCACTGTGGCGCAACAGGCTGTTTCTCAACCGCTCCATAGTCGAACTGCAGCAGCTTGCACATCTTCCGGCAGCGGCGCCGCAGCCGATTGCGGCCCGCGCGGGTCGCCGAAAGTCGGGACCCAGTCGCCAAAAGGAGATGTGACATGAAGCTGTTCAGAAAACCCGCAGTCGCCGCCGCCGCGTTGGCATTTGCCGCTATGGCTGTCGGCTCTGCGCCAGCATTTGCCCAGGGCGCCCACCGCGTCTATGCAAGGCAGCACCAACAAGTCCAGCCGCGGGCCTACTACAATTACGTGGCGCCGTTGGCCGCAGATCCGGCGCCGACGTACACGCCGCCGGAGATCGACGGATGGAAGGACCTGCATTGACGGCCGGATAACGGTTACGCAGGACGAACATCGGCCGCTGGCGGCGGTCGGGCAGCTTTACGAACCTTGGACGCTTTTGCGCGATCGCCGCCAGCATGAACTTAAATCGAGCACCGCGTGAGCCCATAGGCGCTAACATAGCTGCGTTTCCCGGGCGCAGCGCAGCACGAAGCGCAGCGAAGTGGTGCGCTGCAGACCCGGGATCGTAACAAGTTGCGGAGTCTGGGACGGTCCCGGATCAGCGGTGCACCGCTTCGCGCTGCACCGCATCCGGGAAACAGAGGCCTATTTAGCGCCTATCCGCGTGAGCCGGGGCCTCGGAAGTTCCGGCGAGCGGCGCCCGAACCCGTAACCCGGATTTCGCTGGCGCGCAATCCGGGCTAGGTTGCGGATTCGAGAATTGCTGCTTTGCAAATAAGGTTGTAAATCAAGTGCACCCCATTGATTGAGGACGCCGAGGCGCGGGGGAGTCATCGCCGTGCGACAAATTTGGATTACACGCGCCGGCCGGCCGGAAGTGCTGCAAGTCAGAGAAGCTCCCGATCCGGCGCCCGGCGCCGGCGAGGTCCGCATCCGTGTCGAGGCGAGCGGGATCAATTTCGCCGACATCATGGGGCGCATGGGCATATATCCGGATTTGCCGCCCCTTCCGGTCGTGCCCGGCTATGAAGTCGGCGGCCGGATCGACGCCGCAGGTCCTGGCGTCGACCAGAGCTGGATCGGCCGAGACGTGATCGCCATGACCCGCTTTGGCGGATATGCCGACGTGGTTTGCGTGCCGCTGAAGCAAGTCTTCCCGCGGCCCGCCGGGCTATCGGCGCTCGAAGGTGCCGCTATTCCGGTCAATTACTTTACCGCCTGGCAGCTTGTCGTGGTCATGGGCGCGCTCAAAGCAAACGAGACCGTCCTCATCCATTCGGTGGGCGGCGGCGTCGGCATTGCCGCGACGCAGATCGCCAAGCACATCGGCGCGCGGGTGATCGGCACTGCGTCGGCCGCCAAGCACGGCGAAATGCGGGCGATGGGCGTCGATCATCTCATCGACTATCGTACCGAGGATTTCGAGACGCGGACTCGCGAAATCACCGGCGGCCGCGGTGTCGAGCTGATCCTCGACGCGGTCGGCGGCGAGTCATGGAAGAAGGGATACCGCGTGCTGGCGCCGACCGGCCGGCTGGGCATGTTCGGGGTTTCTTCACTCGCCAGTGGCAAGCAGCGAAATCTTTCGTCCATGCTTTCGATGCTCGCCAAAACGCCGTGGCTTCAGTTCAATCCGCTGCGTCTGATGAACGCCAACAAAGGCGTGTTCGGCGTCAATCTCGGCCACATGTGGCGCGAGATCGATCGCTTGCGCGAATGGGGCGACGCGTTACTGGAGCTTGCGGCACAGGGGATCATCAAGCCGAAGGTGGCCGCGAGCTTCAAATTCGATGACGCTGCGAAGGCGCATCACTTCGTCCAGGATCGCCGCAACATCGGCAAAGTGCTCCTCGTTCCTTGAGACGATATCGCCGCTCGGCTCGCCCGCCAAGATTTTGCAAGATTCTGCAAGTTCTTGGCAGTTTCGGCGAGCGGCGCCGGGCGGAGCGCCTGGGGCGCGAAGCCGACGAATGCTTCCGCTGCGCCAGGATACCCGAAATAAGGTGCGCCACCGCCGAAGGTCGCGAAGTCGCGGGCCACGACCTCATGGCAAAAGCCGCGGCGATCGAGGCACGCTCCAGAGCGATAAGAGAAAAAACTCGAATGTCTCTCACTCAGGAGTACAGCCGACCTGGGCTGACATTGGGCCCCGCCCGTCGGCTCAAGCGCTTGTGCATGTGCACCATGAAGGCGGTGGCAAATAACGGCGTCGCCAAATTGACAAGCGGAATCGACACGAACAGCGCGATGACCATGCCGCCGATAAAGACCCTTGCGGCATAATGTCGGCGGAGCGCCTTCGCTTCCGCAACCGGGCGGAAGCGCATTGCCGCAAGCTCGAAATACTCGCGGCCGAGCAGCCAGGCGGTCGCAAGAAAAAACAGAACAACGCCGACCCCGGCGATCAGCGACAACGGCAGGGCACAAACGTAGACCGCAATGGCGAGTAGCGCGGTCTTGCCGCCCTCGAGAATGGCTTGCGATAACGTCAGCGCCGTCCCCGGCGGGTCGCCGGGATAATACGTGTGCTCGACCTCTTCGGCGATTTGATCGGCAAAAAAGCTGGCGACGAACGCAGTCACTGCCGGCATCAGCATCACGCTGCCGATCACAATGCCGAACCCGGCTGCTATCGAGAGCAGCCAGGCGATGACATCGACCGGCAGATGCGCGTGCGGCCCGAGCGCCGTCTCGGCCGAGGCGCCGCCGGCTCCGACCAGCCAGACGATGGCGCGCTCAAGTGCGAGTGCAACCGCGATAACGAGCGCAACCGCCAGTCCGATCGATTTCCACAACACCGCGCGCAGCGGCGGTGAAAACATTTGCTCGATAGCGCTGATTGCGTCGTCGAACATGTTGCGCTGTCCCGACTGCCGCCAGTCCTGGTGAAGGGCATCGGCGCCTTCACGGTGATCTCGTCATAGCCTAACGGCGATGGGCCGTACACGCCATGCGCCAGCTCGGACTGCCGAGCGGCTCATTCAAGGGGAGATGAAAATCGGTGCGGCTATTGCGGCCATGCGCCGGTTCGTCCGCCGCCTCGCGCGACGGATGCGAAAGGCGTAGGGAATTCCAGCGTGGCCGTAATGTCTGCCCTTGGCACCTGCCGGCTTAAACGCAATGTCGGTTCCCAGGTCGGCTCTCCGGCGCCCAGCGGACGTCCAGTTTATGCGTCACGCCTGGGCTAGCCTCTTGCGACGTTAATCGCTACACCACGACGGGACATTTATTGCCTGCGCGCTTTAGCTTCCGCCCGGTGCGGAAACGGACCCGCGCCGCGGACGTTTGACCAACAGCATGGACCAGCGCGTCGACGACGAACGCCGCCAGGAGACCGTGCCGGGCCGCCCGGCGCGGCCGAGCCCGGCCGAGCAGCCGCGGGAACCAGCGTGGCTCGAGCGCCTGCGCGCGCACCGGGCGCTGGTGCTGGCGATCGCGGCGATTGCCATCGCCATCGGCGTCGGCGTCATCGTCTGGTGGATCAGCGCCAGCCATTACGAATCGACCGACGACGCCTTCATCGACGCCCGCACTGTCATCATCAGCGCGCAGCTCAACGCCCAGGTCGTCGACGTGCCGGTGACCGATAACCAGCTCGTCAAGGCCGGCACCGTGCTGGTGCGGCTCGACCGCAGCGACTATCAGGCGGCGGCCGACCAGGGCAAGGCAGAGGTCGATCAGGCGCAGGCCAACGTCGCCAATCTCAAGGCGCAAATCGCCGCGCAGCAGGCGCGCATCGATCAGGCCAACAAGCAGGTGACGCAGGCGCAAGCGGCGCTCACTTTCGCGCAGCAGGAAAACGAGCGCTACGAGCGCCTCGTCAAAGCCGGCTCGGTCACCGTCGAGCAGGCCCAGCAATACCATTCCAACTACCTGCAGGCGCAGGCGACCTACGCCGCCGCCGAGGCCAACGCGGTCGCCACCGCAAAGCAACTGCCGGTGCTGCAGAGCCAGGCGCTGCAGGCGCAGGCGCAATTGGAGCAACAGCGCGCCGGCCTCGAACAGGCGCAGACCAATCTCGGCCGCACTGTGATCACCGCGCCGGTCGACGGCTTCGTCACCAAGCTCACCGCCGCCAAGGGCGAGTATGCGGTCGCCGGCCAGGCGCTGATGATGTTCGTGCCGCGCGCCGTCTGGGTGACGGCGAATTTCAAGGAGACGCAGCTCGCCTGGCTACGGCCCGGCCAGCCGGTCGACATCGCGGTCGACGCCTTCCCGAAGCGCACCTTCAAGGGCCGCGTCGACAGCGTGCAGGCCGGCAGCGGCACCGCGTTCAGCCTGCTGCCGGCCGAGAACGCGACCGGCAATTACGTCAAGATCGTGCAGCGGGTGCCGGTCAAGATCGTGTTCGACAAGCCGCCCGACGTGCTGCTCGGACCCGGCATGTCGGTCGTGCCGACCGTGAAGGTGCGATGAGCGACGAGGCCCGGCACGGCGGCTGGAGCCCGAGCCGCTCGGCCGCCGGCGACCGCAATCCGTGGCTGGTCGCGGTCATCGTGTCGATCGCCACCTTCATGGTCGTGCTCGACACCTCGATCGCCAACGTGTCGCTGCGCTATATCGCCGGCAGCCTCGGCGCCAGCATCGACGAGAGCACCTGGGTGGTGACCACCTATCTGATCGCCAACGCGGTGGTGCTGCCGGTCAGCGGCTGGCTGTCCAACGTCATCGGCCGCAAGCGCTTCTATATGCTGTGCGTGGCGCTGTTCACGGCAAGCTCGCTGCTGTGCGGGCTGGCGCCTAGTCTGAACGCCCTGATCTTCTTCCGCATCCTGCAGGGCCTGGGCGGCGGCGGCATGCCGACCAGCGAGCAGGCGATCCTCGCCGACACGTTTCCGCCGCAGCGGCGGGCGCAGGCTTTTGCGCTCTACGGCATCGCCGTCATCGTGGCGCCGACGTTCGGGCCGACGCTCGGCGGCTGGATCACCGACAATTACTCCTGGCACTGGATTTTCTTCATCAACATCCCGATCGGGATCGTCTCGCTCATTCTGGTGAACTGGGTGCTGGTCGAACCCGAAACGCTGCAACGCGAGCGGCGCGAATATTTGGCCGGGGGGCTGCGGGTCGACTGGATCGGCTTCGCGCTGATCGCGCTCACCTTCGGCAGCCTGGAATTCGTGCTCGACCGCGGCCAGGAGGACGACTGGTTCAAATCGAACATGATCATCGCGTTCAGTCTGGTCGCCACCGCGGCGTTCGTCTTCTTCGTGCTCTGGGAGCTGACCGAACGCGATCCGATCGTCGACATTCGCCTGCTGTTCCGCCGCCAGTTCAGCATGGCGTTTCTGGTCATGTTGACGGTCGGCGCCATCCTGTTCGGCTCCAACCAGATCATGCCGCAGCTGTTGCAGACCGGCTTTCCCTATACGGCGGAGCTGTCCGGTCTCGCCGTCATGCCGGGCGGCCTGGCCATGCTGCTGGTGATGCCCATCGCCGGCCTGGTGACCGGCCTGATGCAGCCGAAATACTGGATCGCGATCGGGCTTGGCACGGTGGCGCTGGCGATGTGGTACTCGACCAATCTGACGCCGGACGCCACGTTCTGGTTTTTTGCCACGGTCCGCATCCTGCAGGTGATCGGGCTGCCGTTCCTGTTCATTCCGATCAACACCATCGCCTATGACGGATTGCCGCAAAACAAGACCGCCGAAGGCTCGGCGCTGATCAACGTCGCCCGCAATCTGGGCGGCGGCTTTGGCGTTTCGCTGGCCAATACGCTCCTGTTGCAGCGCAGCCAGTTTCATCACGCGCGGCTGATGGAAAACATGGTGCCGTCGTCGCCGGTGTTCCAATCGACGGTGAAACAGCTCAATGAGTACTTCATCCATCAAGGCGCGCCGCCGCCGACCGCGCAGTCCCACGCTTACGGCTTGATCGGCCAGACGGTCAGCGGCCAGGCGTCGCTGATGGCCTATATCGACGTGTTCTACACATGGGGGATTTTTGCTGCAGTGCTCGTTCCAGTCGTGCTGATTCTGATCCGGCGCATCTCCGGCCCGCGGGTGGCCATGCATTGAGCGCTGCGCGTTTTTGCGCCATAAAATCGGTGCCGCCGGCCTCTCAATTCGAAGCGGCCAAAACAGGGAGGAAAACCATGCGCCGGACCCGCGCGCTTTGGTGCATTGGCTGCCTCTTTGCACTGCTCTTCGCCGTGCCGCTGGCGCGATCGGCCCCGAAGTCGGTCACACTCGACGTCGTCATGGTCGATTACCGCTTCGAGCCCGCGCACCTGACTTTTCGGCACGGCGTGCGCTATCGGCTGCATCTGGAAAATCGCGGCACCGAGACGCACGAGTTCACGGCGCCGGTATTTTTTGCCACCGCCAGCATCGAGAACCCCGGCGTTCTCGACGGCAATCGCAGCGAAGTCACGTTGCATCCCGGCGACAAGAAGGACGTATTCCTGACGCCGCACAAGCCGGGCAAATACGATTTGCGCTGCGCCGATCACGATTGGTACGGCATGGTCGGCGGCATCACGGTCAAGTGACCGCCTCACCGCGCTGCGGGGCCGCACATCCGCCTCAAATCCCGGCAAAAATTCACAACGGCTTCGGGTTGAACGAATTGTGCCGCCGCGCGGACGCGGCGTAAGCGTGCCGTACCTGCGTGCGCCGAAGCGCCTTTTGTTGGCGGCGAGCGGCACCATTCTTGGCCGAGATCGTTGTTCTGAGGGTTGTGGGGCTTGAGTAGCAGAAAGCCCCGGGACCATGGCCCGGGAGGAAAGGAGTCGGCTATGTGTGACTTTAGCCTTCAAAGCGTGCGGTCGCGGCCGGCGAAAGTCGGCGACAAGCTCGTCACGCGCGACTTCGGGACGGGAACACGCGGGTTCGCCGCCTCCGACGATGTTGGATTGGCCGTCTGCGTCAGGCCCGGGACCGAGCTGGCCTTTGCCGGCGACGTCGCCTGCCTGCCGGCCGGCCTTCTGGGATGGAAGACCAAGACGATCAATCACCAGACCGCGATCTTCCGTCAGGTCAACAAGGACAAGCTGGCCGCGCATCACGACGCCCTCGAATTCCCCGATGGACGCATCGTGCTGCTGACGCTCCTGTGCGAAGGGCAGGCGGCAACCGTGCTGCAACTGCCGGCACAGCCGGCCACAGCCGAAGAAGCGCGCCAGCAAGAGCGCGTCGGATTCCTGGGTTGATCCTGGGTTGATCCTGAGTTGATTCTTGGGCTGACGCAGCGGTCTTCAAGAAGCCGTTTCGCAGTCGACGAGCCGGCCGTTGCAAGGCGGCCGGCCTTTTTTGTCTGAAAGTGCCGACTAAAGGTCGTCGCTGCGGCCCGTTACCAACGCCGTCTTCGTCAGGCGCCGCTGCCCGGCACGAAGCAGCGGATCACCACGTGATCGCCGTAAATGCTGTACCAGACCACGGCGTCGCCCACCGGATTGCCGACGTTATCGAGAACCGCGTCGTCGGGAACCGGCATCCAATTGCCGTTGATCGGGACCCAGTATTGATTTTTCCGCATGTCATACTCGGTACGATGGCCGTCGGCGATATCACAGCACGGCACGCCGTGCGGCGACTTGACGCTTTTGAACCACGCCCGCACAGCCGGCGATACGTTGGTGAACTGGCCGGCGTCGCGCGCCATGGCCGGCGTACAAATCGCAAGAACCGCAAGCCCCGCGCGAAACATCATCGACTTGCTCGCCGTAAAACGGCGGCGTTCCGTTGCACTCGGTTTCGCACTCATGGGACACCACATCAGGATTCTCCGTCGGCGAGGCGACTTTACGCACGCACGCCGCTCCATCGGCAAAGCAACGCCGGGCCTAATTATTGGTTGCGGGCTGGCGGCTTGAGGGGTCGCCGAACGGGCCGACCGGCGGGACCTTCGATCGCCCGCGGCCGACCGGCGGGAAAAGCCGCGCAACCGCCGACCGCCGGCAAATGTTCATTGCCATGCGTTTTCGATAACATCCGCCTGTTCGACGAGCCGGTAAGCCCCCGCCAATGAACGAATCAGTAGAGGCCGCCAAAACGCCGGCTCCCGGCACGGCGGACAAGAGCGCAGTGCCCGCTGCAGCGGCGGCGCCGGCGGAGAAGCGGGAATCGCCGCGAAAACTGTTCTTCACGGTCTTCCCGTCGATCATGCTGCCGATGTTCCTGGCGGTGGCCGACCAGACCATCGTCGCCACCGCCTTGCCGGCGATCGCCTCGAATTTGGGCGAGATCCAGCGCGCCTCGTGGGTCGTCGTCTCCTATCTGATCGCCAACACCATCGCGGCGCCAGTTTACGGCCGGCTCGGCGACACCTTCGGCCGCCGCCCGATGATGATCACCGCGCTGTCGATCTTCATGACCGGCTCGGTGCTGTGCGCGCTGTCGCCGAACATCGAATGGCTCACCGCGTTTCGCGTGGTGCAGGGATTTGGCGGCGGCGGCCTGATGACGCTGTCGCAGGCGCTGATCGGCGAGGCGATCCCGCCGCGCGAGCGCGGCCGCTATCAGGGCTATCTCGCCGGCGTGTCGGTCAGCTCCAGCACGTTCGGCCCGGTCGCCGGCGGTTATTTGACCGGGGCGTTCGGCTGGCAGTCGATCTTTTATGTCAACGTGCCGCTCGGGCTGATCGCCATGGCGCTGGTGCTGCGGCTTTCTTCGCGGCCCGCCGATCGCCGCCGCACCACGTTCGATATTCCCGGCCTGGTGCTGTTCATCATGTTCGTAAGCCCGGTGATCCTCGCCTTCGAGCAATTGCAGCGCATGCGGACGAGCACGCTGCCGCTGGCGCTCGGCCTGCTCGCTTTCGGCCTACTCGCGCTTGCGGCGCTGATATGGCAGGAGCGGCACTCTACCGCTCCGCTCATTCCGCCGCGCCTGTTCCGCGAACCGTCGATCTGGCGCAGCGACGCCATGGCGGCCTGCCACGGCGCGGCTCTGGTGTCGCTGATCACGTTCCTGCCGATTTATCTGCGCGCCGTGCGCGGCGCTTCGCCGGAACAGACCGGGCTGATGCTGCTGCCGCTGACCTTCGGCATCGGGTTCGGCTCGCTGATCACCGGGCAGCTCGTGACGCGGACCGGACGGACCGCGGTGTTTCCGTCTTTGGGACTGGTCGGCGCGACCATCGGCCTTTTGCTCCTGGCATTCTGGACGCCGCACCTCGGCACCCTGGTGCTGCCGTGGATCTGGTGCCTGATCGCCATCTGCATGGGCACGGTGATGGGGGTGGTGCAGCTCACGGTGCAGGCGGTGGCCGGGCCGCGCCGCTTGGGCACCGGCGCCGCCATGGTGCAGTTCTCGCGCTCGGTCGGCGCCGCGTTCGGCACCGCCTTGGTCGCCGCGATCCTGTTTGCGATCCTCGCCGCCACCGACCGCGAGACCGCGAGCCTGTTCGGCACCATCATCGAACAGGGCCCGGACACCATCGCAACTTTGGCGCCGGCACGTCAGGCAATGGTGCAGGCCGAGATCGCCGACGCCTTCCGCGCCGTCTTCATCGCCATCGCCAGCTTCGAGGCAGCCGGCGCCGTGCTGGCCTGGTCGTTGCCGCTGCGGCGGATCTAACCGTTTCCCGGATGCGGTGCAGCGCCAAGCGGTGCGCCGCCGCGCGGATGCTGACATGCAATGAGTCTGTCCTTAATGCGGCTGGTATTAAGCGCGGGACCATTGCGGCCGCGCCTTGAAACGCGGGAAATTTATTTCAGCAGGCCGGCTCACGCCGCGGATGCCGCTTTCGGTCGGGCGGCGGGCGGCGCCCATGCCACGACCCGATCGGATTTCGCCAGCCCATGACGCTCGATGACGGAGAGCGCCAGCGCCACGGCCTCTCGCGCGTCGCTCACGAACGACGCGGCGATGATGCCGTGTTCGAACAGCCCCTTGATCGGCACGTCGTTCGTCGATGCGAAGCCATTGCCTGCCAAGTCACTCATTAGCGGCAGCGGCAACGCGCTTGTGAACGGCCGCAGATGGCGCGCGATCCGTGGCGGCCGCCAAAAGACATCGACGCGGACCGCGCCGTTGTCGGTACGCAGTCGGCACACGACGCCGTGGCGGCCCAGCGCGCGCTTGAGCGTGACGATTTGCTGCGCCGCCTCGCCATTGCTCAAGCCGCGCAATTTTTTGTTTGTAAAGTTCACCTGCATAATCTATGATCGTAGGCACTCTTCTGTCATTAAAGCTGCATCGCAAATTCATTCGATGAGTCTGACCAATGAGCGACATCGAGACCCGCCTGTTCCGCTATTTCGTAGCGCTCGCCGAGGAGCAGCATTTCGCCGGCGCCGCCTTGCGACTCGGCATCACGCCGCCGACGCTCACCCACCAGATCAAGAAACTTGAAAGCCGGCTCGGCGTGAGGCTCTTGGAGCGAAAAGGCAACAGGAAAATCGTCGTCACTGCGGCAGGCCGGCGCTTTCTTTCTGGCGCGCGCGAAGTCTTGCGCCGGATCGAAGAGGCGGCGGTGATTGCCCGGCAGGCCGCACGCGGCGAGCTGGGCCGCCTTCAACTCGGTTTCGTGATCTCGGTGTCCTGCGCGGGCTTGCTGCGCAACTGGATCGGCCCGTTCCAGAAAGCCCATCCGGCGATCGACATCACGATCCACAAGCTGGCGCCGCTGGCGCAGATCGCCGCAATCCTGCGCAAGGAACTGGATGTCGGTTTCACGCGCACGCCGCGCAAATATCCGTCGGGCGTCCGCGGCTTCGAGGTCTATCGTCAGCCTTTGTCGCTGGCGCTGCCGAGCCAGCATCCCCTGGCGCGGCACGAAGCCATCAGCCCCGCGATGCTCGCGCGCGAGGCGTTCATCAGTACCGCAACCGAGCTTGACTTGGGGTTCTCCGGCCATATCGAAACCATCGCCCGCATCGGCAATTTCATACCGCGCGTGGCCAAGCGCGAAGACGATTTCATCGCGGTGCTGGCTTACGTCGCGCTTGGCTACGGCATCGCGGTCATGCCGGGGGCCGTGAAAACGATGAACTTCTCCGACGTCGTCTTCCGCGACATCGCGGCCGATCCGGTGCCGCAGACATCGACTGCTTTCGTCTATGGCAGCGACCCGTCGCCGTCGACCAAATTGCTGATCCGGCACATGCAGCGCCACGCGCTCCGAAGTGGCGGCAAGGGCGCCGCTCCGCCTCCTGTTCCGCCTAGCGGGAGCGCGAGGCAAAAGGGTGTCCCGAAGCTGGTCTTTTCGCGCGGAGCGTCATGATAATGATTCCTCGCTCGAGGAGCTGCGCAAGGCCGTTCGCTATCGCAAGAGGAAGTCGAAGCGGTGCACCAGTGCGCCGACAGTGACTATGCAGTCCCGCTTGCGCGGGAATGACGGTGAACCGATCATCCGGATTCCTTATGACCAAAATTCTTCTGACGCGCCACGGCCATGTGCAAGGCATCAAGCCCGAGCGCTTCCGCGGCCGTGAGCCGCTCGCGCTCACCGAGCGCGGTTGCGCCGAAGCGGCGGCGCTCGCGCGCCGCATCGCCGACGGCTGGCGGGTGCGCAAAATCTATACGAGCCCGATGGACCGCTGCGTCGACACCGGCGCCGCGATCGCCAAGGCCTGCGGCGTCGCCGCCGAAATTTGCGACGATCTCAACGACATCGATTACGGCGCCTGGCAGTTCAAGAAATTCGCCTACGCCAAGAAGGACGATCCGGACCTGTTTGCCGCCTGGTTTGCCACCCCGCAGCTCGTGCGCTTTCCCGGCGGCGAGTCGCTGCAGGACGCGGCCGCGCGCGCCGCCAATGCGCTGCGCTTCGTGCTCGCCCGCCATGCCCGTGACACCATCGTGCTGGTCGGCCATGACAGCGTCAACCGCGTGCTTCTCTTACAATTGCTCGGCCTGCCGCTGTCGGCCTATCATCGCCTGGATCAGGCGCCCTGCTGCCTCAACGAGATCGACACTGACGGCAGCAACGTTTGCATCGTTCGTGTCAACGAGACCCATCACCTCGACCGGCTGGCGGCGAAGACGGGGCGCAGCAAAAAGTCAATTTGAGCGCCATGTCTTTGAGCGCCATGTCTTTGAGCGCGCCATATCTTCGAGCGCCATATCTTCCATAGCGGATGGTCTCGCCGGAGTGTTTGTCATGACAACGGCTGTTCTGAAATCCAGCAAAAGTTCGCCAGCAAACGACGTCGACCGCTACGACTGGGACGAGATCGGCGCCAACCTGAATGCGTTCGGCGCCGCCGTCCTGCCGAAATTATTGCCACCGCCCGAGTGCGAAGCGATTGCCGCGCTCTATGCGCAGGAAAAATACTTCCGCAGCCATATTCATATGGCGCGCCACGGTTTCGGCCGGGGCGAGTATCGCTATTTCAAATATCCGCTGCCGTCCCGCATCGCCGGACTGCGCACGGCGCTTTATGGGCGCGTCGCGCCGATCGCCAACGGGTGGAACGAACGGATGCAGCTCGCCGCGCGCTATCCGCAAATCCACGCCGATTATCTGAAACTCTGCCACGATGCCGGCCAGACGCGGCCGACGCCGTTACTCCTCCAATACGGTCCCGGCGATTTCAACTGCCTGCACCAGGATCTTTATGGCGAACTGGCGTTCCCGCTGCAGGTCACGGTGCTGCTCTCCGCGCCCGGCCGCGATTTTGCCGGCGGCGAGTTCGTGCTCACCGAGCAGCGGCCGCGCATGCAGAGCCGCGTCGAGGTGGTGCCGCTCGACCAGGGCGACGCCGTCCTTTTCGCCGTTCACAATCGGCCGGTGCAGGGCAGCAAGGGCGCCTACCGGGTCAACATGCGTCACGCAGTGAGCCGCCTCCGCACCGGCCGCCGCCACACGCTCGGCATCATTTTTCACGACGCGAAGTAAATCAACTGAGCTTTCGATGACTCAAATCCGTCACCCTGAGGTGCGAGCAAAGCGAGCCTCGAAGGGCGACGGCCGAGGCGCTCGGGCCGCATCCTTCGAGGGCCGCTTCGCGGCCACCTCAGGATGACGGTGAACGATTAGCGCGCTCAGCCGGGCTTCCTGTGCGCGAGCCAGCGGCCGGCTTCGGCGGCGGCAAACAGGTCGGCGAGTGCGGCATTGAAGGCGGCGGGTTCTTCGGTCGGGATATTGTGGCCCGAGCGCGGAATGACATAGAGCCCCGCGGTCGGCGCCGTGCGCTTGAGAAAGATGCTGCCGTCGAGGCAGGACTCGTCCTCGTCGCCGACCACGATCAAAAGCGGGACGGAAAACTTTTTCAAATCCGCTTCCAGGTCCCAAAAATTCGGCCGCCTGGCCTGCAGCATCTCCATGGTCAGGGCGTGACCGCGCGAGGCGTGCTCCGACAGCATGCGGATGAATTCGGCGTAGCCGCGCGGGTCCTTGAATTTCTGCGGCTGCCGCGTGGCGCCGTCGCCATAGATGGCGGCCGCTTCGGCCATGCTCTTCTCGCTGAACATTTTGGCGGTCTCCAGCGCCACCTTGCGCATGCCTTCGCGCGCGGCAGGATCGGGCAGCGAACCCCAGCCGCAGCCGGCCGCGGTGACCGAGATGCAGCGCCGCGGATGGCGCAAGCCCACGTGCAGCGCCGTGTAGGCGCCCATCGAATGGCCGACCACGTGCGCCCGCTCGATGGCGAGCGCATCGATCAGCGCAATCACGTCGCTGCGCGCAAAATCCTGGCCGTAGCGTGCCGGATCGTCCGGCACGTCGGACGGCGGATAACCGCGCTGGCTGTAGGTCACGCAGCGATGCGAGCGGGCGAAATGGCGCATCTGCTGCTCCCAGGTGCGATAGTCGCCGGCGAATTCGTGGACGAAGACGACCGGCGTGCCGGCGCCGGCCTCTTCGTAATAAAGTTTGGTGTCGTCCGTCGTCGTGATCTTGGGCATGGTCAAATCCGCTACGCTTCGTCGTTAACCTGCAATGGTTAGTTAGGCGGGCCTTCAGGCAAATTGCGCCGCGGCTTCGATCTCGCAAAGTTCTGTCACCGGCGCTGGCAGCTCGGCGCCCACGTCTTCATAGCCGATGACGCGCAGGACGCCGCCCGCCGGACAGAGCGCGGCCGCAAGCCGCGTATAAGGATTGAGCACCGGTGCGCGGACCCAGGCGAACGAGCGATCCGCCATTGCGCCGTGCCAGCCGGCGAGCGCCTCGCGGCGAGCGCAGCTATAGCTCTTGGCCTCATCATACGTGCGGGTCAGAAAGCGGCGGGTGCCGATGCGCCCTTCCCAGCCCGGCCGATCCGGCAGCCAGTCGTTGGCGGCGCTGGTGTGCTCCTCGCGCGTGACGAAGCCGGTTTCGGTCCGTTCGATGACGCAGCGCTCGCCGGCCGCACAGCCGACCAGCGTGAAGATCGCCGGGCGCGCGACGGGCATCGATTCCAGCATGCGCCGCGCCGCGGCGTAATCGCCGCAGCTCTCGAAGGCGAGGCGCAGCACCTGGTCCGGCGGCATGCGGCCGCCGTCGGCCCAGCTCGCGACCGCATTGACAGCGACGTCGCAGGGCCGCAGCCAGCCATGACGGAAGCGGCGCCGCAGCGGCGCCTGGTTGAGGCACGCGGCAAAGCGCGCCGGCCCCATCGCGGTGAGCACGCCGACATAGCCGGGCCAGGTGATGCTGAAAAACTCCCCGCTCGCGCCGCGCATGCGCGCCACTTCGACGTGGCGGCCGAGACCGCGGAACGGCCAATCCAGGGTGCGGATCAACCACGGCACGCCGTGCTCGTCGCGCGCCAGCGCGGTGCAGGCCCATTGATACGAGCCGTTGAGCAGCCAGACGCCCGAACAATCGAGAATCTCGGCAATGCGCGCGATCTCGGCCACGTAGGGTGAGCCCGACCGCTGCAGCGAGCGCCGCGCCGCGCGGTCGAAGAGCGGCAGCGCGGCGCGCACCGCCGCCGGAAAAAAGCCGAGGCAGGCCGCGCGCAGCGCGCGGGCCTGTTCGACGCGCTGGCGCGCGTGGTCGGGCGGACCGCCGCCACGAATGTCGGTCACCACAATGACCGGCGCTTCCGGCGTGGCCGGCCCTGCGGACCTGTCAGGTTCCCCGAGCCGCATCATATCGTTGCCATTCATGAGCGCCGCGTCGATCCCGCCACGGCCGTCGGCCGCCGGCTCAAGTGCGTCGGACGCGGTTATAGCACTGCGGACGCGGTTCTGCCGCCGTCGCGCCGGCCGCCAGCCGGCCTCTTGCGCTCAGCGGGCGATTGCGGAACCTTTATTCCTGAAACAGCGTTTCGCAGCACTGAGGACCGTTCGCTTCAGGAAACGATGGCTCCCGCGGCGCATGCACCGTTGCCGCCGGAATTTGGAATGCGCCGATGATCAAGATGCCGATGACTGCGGTAGGTCACAGAACCCTCGAAGAAGAGCTGGAGCGCCGCATTCGCGACGAGCGGCCGCACCTCATCGAGCGCATCCGCCAGGCGATCGGCGACGAGCCCAACTTGGTGGAGAACTCCGAATACCAGGGCGCCAAGGCGGAGCAGGAGATCAACGAGCTGCGCATCGCCGAGCTGGAGGACAAGCTCGCCCGGGCGGACGTGATCGATGTGTCGAGGCTGTCCGGCGACACCATCCGCTTCGGCGCCACCGTGACGTTGATCGACGAGGACAGCGCGGAAAAAAGCACCTGGCAGATCGTCGGCGAACCGGAGGCCGATCCCAACAAGAAGAGGATTTCGGTCGCTTCGCCGCTGGCGCGGGCCTTGATCGGCAAGGCCAGGGGATCGACCGTCGAGGTCGATGCTCCGGGCGGCGCCAGGAGCTACAAAATCGCCAAAGTGGAGTGGCGCGAGCGTGGCCGCGGTTAACTGGCCCGAAAGGCGAGGCTCGGGGCGGACGCAAGGGCGGCAACGCTATAGCGCATAGGCGCTAACATAGCTGCGTTTCCCGGGCGCAGCGCAGCACGAAGCGCAGCGAAGTGGTGCGCTGCAGACCCGGGATCGTAACAAGTTGCGGAGTCTGGGACGGTCCCGGATCAGCGGTGCACCGCTTCGCGCTGCACCGCATCCGGGAAACAGAGGCCTATATTAGCGCCTATGCGCGGTAGCGAGGATGGCTGCCGGTGCCGTTCGCTTTTCGTTCGCGCAACCGCCGTTTTCCACGTGGCTCGAAGCGGATTCCGTGCTACCCCGGGGTCGTTCCCAGAAGACGGGCGTAACGTGGGTAAAGCCAATCGTCGCCTGAGAAAGCCGTCCTCGTACGCACGATTTCTCTCACGCGTGCCGGTTTACGACATTGCCTGGGGGGGCTTGAGCCCACTCCCGGCCTTTATCCTGCGCGACGGCACCATTTATTCCCCAGGCGTGGTGGCGGCCTATTGCGGCGCCTCACTGCTGGCGTCGCTCTTGGTTTTCCAGTGGTTCCAGACCGGCTCGCCGATCGTGCGCTTCTACTCGGTGCGCGACGCGCTGGAACTGCTCAAGGCGTGCGCCCTGGTCGCGGCGCTGTCTGCCGTCGTCCTGTTCCTGATCAGCCGGCTCGAGGACGCGCCGCGCGCCGTTCCGATCCTGCACTTCCTGCTGCTCGGCGCCGGATTGCTGGCAATTCGCACCGCCATCGCGCTCGGCCAGGCCCGCCGCGACCGACCGGCGCCGCAAGCGAACAAGACGGTCCACCACGTCCTGATCATCCACGCTTCCCGGCTGGCGTGGTTTTTCTGCAAGATGGTCGAGGAATTGGCTCCGGGCGATTTTCAGATCGTGGCCATCTTGGACGAGCGCGCGGCGATGCGGCAGCGCTCGCTGCACGGCTATCCGGTCATCGGCGCGCCGGCGGAACTCGACAAGGTCGTCGCCGACTACGCGATGCACGGCGTGCGGGTCGATCAGGTGGTGGTCGCGGCGCGGCCGGCGGATTTGTCCGGCGCGAGCTGGGACGAGATTTGCCAGACCTGCCGAACCCGTCGCATCGCGCTCGAAGTGCTGCCGGAACGGCTGCTGGCGGCCGCGCCCGCAGAACAAGCGGCGGCGCCGTTTGCCGTGACCGCCGACCCGCTGGCCGAACACGAGATGCGGGCGCTGATCGATCGGCCGTTGTGGAAGATCAAGCGGGTGATCGATTTCACCATCGCGCTCGGCGTGCTGATTTTCACCCTGCCGCTTACCGCGATCGTCTGCGCGCTTGCACTCATCGACGTCGGCATTCCGGTCGTGTTCTGGCAGCAGCGCGTCGGCCGCAACGGCACCCCGCTCTACCTCTACAAGTTCCGGACTTTGCACGCCCCGTTCGATCCGCGCACCAAACAGCGCCGCGATGCGCAGGCGCCCTCCCCGATCGGCGGCTTCCTGCGCCGCAGCCGGCTCGACGAACTGCCGCAGATCTGGAACGTGCTGTCCGGCGACATGTCGCTGGTCGGGCCGCGGCCGCTGTTGGCAGCCGATCAACCGCCGGACACCACGCTGCGTCTGAGCGTGCGGCCGGGCTTGACCGGCTGGGCGCAAATTTGCGGCGGCAAGCTGATTTCCGCGGAGGAGAAGAACGCGCTCGATGAATGGTACATTCGCCATGCTTCGCTGCGGCTCGACGCCACGATCGTGCTGCGCACGACGCGCATGCTCTTGACCAGCGACCGCCGCGCCGAAAAGGCGATTGCGCTGGCGTTATCGGAGCGCGCGCTGGCGGCGCCGCCGACGCACGCGGCAGCCGTAGCGGCCGCCCGCGACCGCGCTACGCTTTGACGATGTGATCGGCTTTGAGGCCGTTGCGGGCGAACACGTTGCGGGTATCGACGATCAGGCGGGCGTGTTGGGCGACCAGCGTATAGTCGACGGCATCGTGATCGGTCGCCACAAGAACGCAATCGCACGAGCGCAGGCTTTGCGCGCCAAGCGGCGCCGAGCGGCGGCCGGCAAATTCCGGATGCTCCCGGGTCGGCGGGATTTCGGGCACGTGCGGGTCGTGAAACTCGACAATGGCGCCGCGCTGCTCGATGAGCTGCATCAGCTTGAATGACGGGCTTTCGCGGACGTCGGCGACGTTCTTCTTGTAGGCGATGCCGAGGATGAGCACGCGCGCCTTGCCGAGCGGCAGCGCCAGCCGCGCGTCGAGCGCCGCCTCGAGCTTGTTGATCACGTAGCGCGGCATGGCGCGGTTGATCTCGCCGGCCAGCTCGATGAAGCGGGTCGGCAGCTCGTATTCCCGGGATTTCCAGGCCAGATAAAACGGATCGATCGGGATGCAGTGGCCGCCCAGCCCCGGCCCGGGATAGAACGGCATGTAGCCGAACGGCTTGGTCGCCGCGGCGTCGATCACCTCCCAGACGTCGATGCCCATGGCGTCGTAGATGACCTTCAGCTCGTTGACCAGCGCGATATTGACGGCGCGGAAGACGTTTTCGGTGATCTTCACCGCCTCGGCCAGCGCCGGCGACGACACCGGCACGATCGAGCGCACCACGCGTTCATAAAAACTCTCGACCAGACGCTGCGCCGCGGCGCCGTCGCCGGCGACGATTTTGGGAATCGCCGCGGTGGGAAAGCGCGCATTGCCGGGATCTTCGCGCTCCGGCGAGAAGCCGAGGAAAAAATCGGCGCCCGACTTGAGGCCGGACTCCTCGAGGATCGGCTTGACGATGTCGCTCGTGGTGCCCGGAAACGTCGTCGATTCCAGAACGACGAGCTGCGCCGGCCGCAGATGGCGGGCGATGGTGCGCGCCGTGTTGGTGACGAAGGATAGGTCCGGATCGCGCTGCTTCGTCAACGGCGTCGGCACGCAGATGACGATCACATCGCAGCCGGCGAGCTCGGAAAAGTCGGCGCTGGCGCGGAAGCGGGCGGCGCCGATGACGGCGGCAAGCCGGCCGGCCGGCACGGCGTCGACGTATGAAGTGCCGGCATTGAGCAGCGCGACCTTCTCCGCATCGACGTCGAACCCGACCGTCGGGAAGCCGGCCTGCGCGGCGGTCGCGGCAAGCGGCAAACCCACGTAACCAAGCCCGATGACGCCGACCCTCGCCGCGCGCTCGGCAATGGCGGCGGCGAGCGAAGCTGAACGCGCGGCACTGGTGTCGGGAGCGTGCATGGCGTCAAGCGCTGCCGTTGCGTTTTGCGAGCCCGGCCGAGGCGGGCCGAAACGCAGCGTTCATGGCCACGATAGCACCCGGGCCTGCCAGCCAAAAGCGGCCCGATGTCGGACGACGGAAGGCGGCGTAGGCACGATCTTGCGCCAACGGGTGATTTCCGGTTCTCTTTGCGCTTCGCCGACGCTGGAGAGTGCGCAACATGACGGAGCGGCAACTCACGATCGATCTGTTCAGCGACAAGGTCGGCCAAACCTGGACCATCGACGAACCGGAGGCGCCGCCGATCGAGCTGACGCTGACCGCGGTGGAGGCGTTGCGCAATTTCGCCAAGCTGGCGCGCGAGCCGTTCTCGCTGTCGTTCACGACGCGCGGCGATTTCGTGCTGCCGCAGCGCATTTACGGTCTGCGGCACGCCGCGCTCGGCGCCATGGCGCTGTTCCTGGTGCCGATCGGGCGCGAAGGCGACGTCACCACCTATCAGGCATTGTTCAACTGACCGGCGGCCGCGCCGTCCGGACTCCAGTACATGAACCAGTAGACGTCGTTCTCGGCGTGTTCGCGAAAGCCGAGCCGGCGGTACAGCCGCTGCGCCGGATTGAATTTTTCCACCGAGATGCTGACTTCCTTGCCGGCAAGCCGCGCCTCGGCAAACAGCGCCTCGATGAGCGCGGTGCCGATGCCGCGGCCGCGCCAGGCCGGCAACAGCGCGATGTCGACGATGAGCAGCGTGCGCGCTTGGCGGTCGACATAGAGCCGGCCGACCGGCACGCCGCGCTCCTCCAGGACGTCGAACGCCGCGTTGGCGTAATGAATCAGATAGTCGTGGCGCTGCGCGGCGAACTGGCTCTCCAGGAAGGCGATCTTCTGCGCCTCGCTCCAATCGGTGAGCGGCGCGAGCTCCTCCCAGCGGGTCGAGGCGTAGAGCTGGAACAGGAACGGCAGGTCGGCGTCGGTCTCGGGCCGTAGCGCAAAGCCCTGCCCGGCCAGCGCTGCGGGCATCGCCAAGCGCTGCGCAGCGTCCGCGGCCGTCATCGACGCGTCATGGGCGGCTTTGCCGCGGCGCTGCGGTTCAATTGCGCGACGGGAAAACGCCGTACAGCGAGATGCAGAAATTCAGCGCCAGATAGGGCTGCATGTTCTCGTGCGGCTGGCCGCCGCCGACCGTCGTAATCGCATTCGGTGCGAACGCGGTCGTGATCGTCGGGGTGTAGTTATATAACCCGCTCGGTTTGGCGTCAGAGAGCCAATTGTTCGGTCCCGGGTTTGCGGTGCTTTGGTGTCCCCCGGAAGGGATTTCTTGTGCGGTAATCGTATGGGTGTGCTGCGGAGTTTGTTGGGTGGTCAGGGTGACGGTGGGCGTGCCTTGGACCTGCCCGATCGTGGTGTTGAAGCCGCCCGGCCCGGCGCCCCAATGCATCGGCACATAGCCCTGCAGGTTCGGGAGATTGAAGGTGTTTACGCCGTCGCCGCCATAGAGCGTGCCGATGACCGCATACAAGACCTGGAAGTTCGCGATCGACATCGATTGGCCGTTGCAGAAGGCCCAGCCCAAGGGCGCGAAACCGAAGCCGAAGCAGCGGATTTCACCAACATACGGCGATGACATGACAGCCTCCTCAGTTCCGGGTCGGGTATACGCCCGCGAGCGCGATGGCAAAGGTGATGCACAGCGACGGCATCAGATTGCTGTGCGGCTGGTTGTTGCCCTGTTGCGAGCATACGCCGGGCGCGAGGGGCCACGGGATGAGCGTCGGCCCCGACGTGGATGGAACGGCATAGAGCGCTGCCCCGCTCGCCGACGGGGTTCCGGGCAGCACCGTATTCGAGACGGTCGTGCTGGTCGTGGCGCTGGCTGCGTTCACAGCCTGCAGGAAGTGCTGGTGCGACGGGACCTGGGCTTGGGTCAGCGTCACATTGGGCGTGCCGCCGGCCTGGCCGATAGTGTAATTGGATAAGCCCTGACCCTGGCCCATGCCGACCGGCAGGGACGATTGCAGGTTGGGCAGCCCGAAGGTTCGTATGCCGTCGCCGCCGAATTGGGTGCCGAGGAGCGAGAACAGCGCCTGGTACTGGTTGATCGCCAGGAGTTGGCCGTTGCACAAGGCATAGTTCTTCGGTGCGAAGTTGCCCCCGAACATGAGGATCTGGCTGAGGTATGGCTGCGCCATGACAAGCCCCTTTGATACGCCGTGTTCGACGTCAATTGCGCGATGGATAGATGCCTTGCAGGGCGATGCACCAATTGATCGCCTGGTAAGGCTGGATGTTGGCGTGCGGCTGGTTGCCGCCGGCATAGAGCGACACCGTCCCCACGTTGATTGGCGTCACCGTGCTGGTGGCAGCCCCGTAATAGGCGCCTGCGCTGCTCGCTCCGAGCGCGGATCCACTCGCGGGATGCTCGCGGCCGCCCACCTGACTCGTGCCGGAAAATGTGTGGGTGTGGACCGGCATCTGCTGGCTCAAGACCGTGACCAACTCGACGCCGCCCTGCTGACCGAGCACGTAGGTGCCGCTCAAGCTGAACTTCAGCGGCACGCGGCTGCGCAGGTCGGGAAGCCCAAAGTTGCTGGTGCCGTTGCCGCCGTAATTGGTGCCGAGCAGCGAGAACAAAGCGGTATTTTGCTGGATCGGCAGGAGCTGCCCTTGGCAAAAGGCCCAGCCCTGCGGCGCGAAATTGCAGCCGAAAGGACGCACTTCACCGAGAAATGGCTGAACCATGCTGACCCTCCCATACCATCGCCTGAATAGAGATTAGTGGAATGTAGAAGCCGCCGACCGCAGATTGATTATACGCGGAGGTTGCCGGACGCCGCAAGGCTGTTGTTGCACGATTTTTGGTTGTCTGCCGCTAAGGTCTTTTTTTGATTGTCCATATGGTTCCTCACGACGGCGCCTGGTCCCGGCCTGCCGCGTGTTGCAGCATGTCTGCGATCCAATCGTTGACCGCGGCGTCGATCACCATGTGCACCCGGTCGGTGCTGCCGTTGTTGGCGACGCTGTGCGGATCGGCAAGCCGCAGATACCAGCAGCTTCCGGCCTCGAGCACGACGCGCGCGCGATTGAGGTAGAACTCCACATCCGGGTTGGTCACGACCGGGATGTGGAAGCGCACGGTGCCGTCCTCGAAGCTCAGATCGTAATCGGCGTGCTCCTTGATGACCGAGCCTGCCGTGAGCCGCATCAGCCGCACCGCCTGCAGCGGCGCCTTGAACGTCGCCAGCACCTCTCGATAATACGGGCACGCCGCCAGCATCGGCGTATCGGCGAACTCGCGGCAAGTCGGATCCGAATAGATCATCGTGATCGGATGCGTGGCGCCGGCCTTGCCGCGCAGCGGAATGACGCTCCAGTCGCCGTCGTAGTTCTGCGCCACGAAGTGCTCGATCCAGGCGACCGCGCTCAGGCGCTGCAGGTCGCCGGCCAACAGCTCCGGGTCGAAGCAGAACGGCAGGCGCAACCGGTCCGGCAACCGCATGGCTAGTTTTGCTCCACCGTGATGGCCGCGCCGGCTGCCGCGGCGCGCAGCGCTTCGAGCCGGCCGTAGAGCTCGCCGAGCCAGCGCTCCGTCGCGGCGCGCACCGCCGCACTCGCCGCCTGCTGCTTGGCTTCACTGTCGGGCGCAAAGGCGGAGCCCGGCATTTTGGCATCGAACCGCGCCGCCGCCGCCATGGCGGCACGATCGGCGGCGCTCGACGTCACGCCGAAATGCGGCAGGATAGTCGAAAACACCGCGTCCGGAAGCTCGCGGTAATTGACCAGCACGCCGCCGCCTTCGCCAAAATGCCGCACGACCGGCTCGCAAATCTTGGCCAAAACGCGCGCGAAATAGTCCTCGGCTGCGCCGGGCCCGTACGAGCGCTCGATGTTGTGGAAATTGGGCCCGATGCCACGCGGCAGCATCTGCGAGCCCGGCATGGCAAGCTGCGACACCATCACCTCGATGGGATCGCGGTAGAGGAAAATCCAGGGCACGGCCGGAAAGGCGCGGCGAAACAGCGGCAGCGCCACGCTGTGCCAGCAGTCGAGCTTGATGAAATAGTGGCGCTCGTCGCCGCCGCGCTTCTGGCCGAGCGCGCCGACGATCGATTGCAGCCAACGACTTTGCCGTTCGTCGCCGAGGTCAGGCTTCCACAGGTGCGCCTGGACCACGCCATCGACCGGGCTCGCTTCCGAAACGACGACGTTCGACGCGACCGCCGCCAGCATCTGCGAAACCAAGGTCGAGCCGCAGCGCGACATGTGAAAGACGAAGCCGCTCGGCTGCAAGTGCGGCCGCCCGGCAAGCCATGCAGAGAGTTTTTCGACCGCGGTCACGTAACGAATGAGCCTGTTGAACGGCTGGGCCAAACACCGGCGCACGTCGCCCTCGAAGAACGGCTCGCGCAGCCGCCGCGCGCCGAAATACGCCCATTGCGCGTACACCTCGCCGGCCTGCCAGAAGGCGCGGATCGGCAGCCAGCCGTCCGCCGGCAGCGGCGTCTCGCCAACCGCAGCGGCGGCCACGCCTGCGAGGCCGAGCATGCGCTCGCGCATGGCGCGGCGCACATCTTCGGCAGCGAACGCGAAGCCGCGCTGGTGCGCCGCGTTCAGCACCAGGGCTGTGAAACGTTCGTCGCTACATTCGGGCTGCCGCAGTTGCGCTTGCAGCGAAAAGTCCTCAAGCGCCAACGCGCAAAACGCCTCGAGCGCCGCCGCGCCCGCGCCCGACCCATCCCCGGCTTGGTGTTCCATATTCATTGTGTCCTTTTACCAGACCGCGGACACCGGGCACAAAAGGGTCCATGCGGGGATTGAGCCGGGTCGAACTCTCGACAGCCCATGACGTGCCGCCTAGAGTGCGGCGTCGCATTCGGAAACGGGACCATGGCAGCCGAAACCACCGGAAACGCTGCGGAAGCGCGGCCTGCGATCGCCGACTTGACCATGATTTCGCGCAGCCCCGCGGTGCTGGCCGCCGAAGTGGACGGCGAGATCGTCATGATGAGCATCGAGCAGGGCCGCTATTTCGGTCTCGACGACATCGGCAGCGACATCTGGAAAAGGATCGAGCAGCCGTGCTCGTTTGCCGCACTCGTCGACGCTTTGGCGGCCGACTATGAAGCCGAGCGCGGCACCATCGCCGCAGACGTCACGGCGCTGCTGACGCAAATGGCCGAACAGGACGTGGTGAGGCTCGCTTGATGGCCGCGCTTTCGCGTTTTCTCGCCCTGCCCGCCGACGAGCGGCGGCGCACCTGCGAGGCCGCGCTGCTTCTTCTCGTGGTTCGCATCGCCCTGGCGCTGCTGCCGCTGCCGTGGGCGCTGCGTCTGTTCGGCATCGCCTGGGCTGCAATGGGCAATGGCCGAGTCGATCCGGACCAAGCCGCGCTGGTCGGTCGAGCGGTTGCGCGCGCGGCGCGCCACGTGCCGTTCCGTGCCGTCTGCCTGCAGCAGGCCTTCGCCGCGTTTCTCATGCTGCGCCGCCGCGGCCTCGCCGGCACCGTCCATTTCGGCTTGCTCCGCGAGGGCAGCGAAATGAAAGCCCACGCCTGGAGCCGCTGCGGCGAGGTGCCGGTGACCGGGGAAGCGGCCGCCCGCGGCTTCACGCCGATTGCCGCCTTCGACCCTGATGTTCCGTCATATCAGACCTGCTCTTGCGGGCCCGGCGTCACTCCTCGGACGAATAGGTCACGATTGGAGGACGCAGGTCCTTGCCGCCCGTGAAATCCTTATAGGTATTGTCCCCGATCCGATAGGCGATCTGCACCCATTCCAGGATTTGCATGGCGTCTCGAATCGATTTTCGCACGCCCAGCCGCACGTCTGCGGCAAACCGCGCGAAGAGATGGCGTTCGATCTCCTCCTGCCGCGGATCAAAGGTGTATCGATCGGAGGGCCCGCACTTGCGCTCGTAGTTCGTGCAGCCGCGCTTGATCAACATTTTGATGCCGCTGCCGAGCTTGCCGTGCTCGTTCATTTTCGCCCGTAGGTCCTTATAAAGCGCCCGCGCGCGATCGAGGCCAAGTGTATAAAAATAAGTACCGTAAAGGTGCTGGTTTTCCGGATTGTCCACCTCCACACCGCTTTTGGAGCTGGCGGAAACTGAGGCCGCTATGTCCTTGACCGCCATCATCTGACGCAGGTTCTCGGTCACCACCTTGACCTTGAAACAGTCGCGGCAGCCAAACGGCACGGCGCCCTCCGCATAGACGTGCCGGAACATGAATCTGTTGAGGAAGGCGCATGGCTGTGCGAAGTCGCCCTGCCGCCAGACGTAGCCGTCCAAGTCGGCCGTCCCCGGCCGCCGGTCGTCTGGGTTGACCAGGACAAATTTACCGTCTTCGCGACGCGCAACTTTACCGGCTGCGATCGCCCGCTGCAGATTGGTGCCGATCGTCGTGCCATTGACAGTAAACGACAGCAGACGATCCTCGTTCTCGGACATTGCGATCCTCGCTATGTCTGGGCTCGCAGCGGACCAGACGCGCGGTGCATCCAGCAGTTAATTGTGAAACGTGAATCCGCCCACGTCCCGGATGGCACGCGAACTGGCATCACCCGGTGGCGAATCCAACTCGGAAAAATCACCAGCGTGTCGGTGCGCGGTTCGATATCGACAAAGGACATCGATGATGGTTGTCCGGCGGCGGGGCCTTTGGGAAGGCCGTAGAGACGGAGCTCGCCGCCGCTGAAGCGACGCGGCGTCACTGCAAAATAATAGACGCAGGATAGGATACGCACCCGTTCGGGCCGCTCGCAGGTGTCGATATGCTCGCCGATATGGCCGCCGTCGCGATAGGCGGTGATGACGAACTCCGTTGGTTCGACTTTCGGTTCGTTTAGATGCAGCCCCCTCAGCGCCGGAGCGGCGACAGCGCTGACGAACGATTTTATCGGACGCAAGAATACGCCAAGGTCAGTGAGATACACCGAGTCGCGCTGCACCGGGTCGGCGACGAGTTCGCCGGTTTCCCGGTTGTGCATCACACCTGTTCGAAAATCGCTTTGCCGGGCCATGACATAGTCGAGCAAGCCGGCGACATATTGGGCACCCAGGACGTTCTGATAGGCCAAAAACGGGCAGCGTGGATCGTCACCGGGCTCGGGAGGGCCCGCTTGACGCGTCGCCTCGACTCGACTTGTCGCATTCATTTGGTCTACCACATTGTGGACAGTGGCTTTTTCCCGCCCGCCAAGTCACATTCCACTTGAAGCATAGGCTTAAAAATGCAACATTGCCAGAAAGTTGCAGTCGCCAGCCGTACTTGGGTTGCCACCCCTTTTGCAGGTGTCCGATAGAACAGCTCCCTGGGTTGACCGATGGATGAAATGCAAAAAACCCAAGGCTTGAAAGAGCGGCAGCCGGCCGAACGGCAACGCCGGCCGTGGCATGCGCCGCAGTTTTTTGTGGCTGGGCTTGCTTCGACAATGACGCAAGAAAATGGGGCGTCCGATGGCGCGCATGTCGCGCCGACGCTGAGCTGATCGGCAGCGACAGCCGTTACAACCAATTGGCCGGCAGGAACGTCTTCCCGCCGACATCGCCCATGAGCGCATACGCCGGGATTGTCGCATTCGACGGCCGGGCTATCGACCGCGGCCTGGAGGAACGCGCCGCGAGCGTGCTGTCTGCCCTGCAAAAGGGGCGGACGGTCATAAGCCGGCTGGAAAGCGCGACATTCGTAGAGCGCATCCCGCCGGGTCAAGCAAACAGCGCCTCGACAGCGGCGGATCGCGACCAGCGCATCCTGTTCGCGGCGTCCGTTCGCCTCGACAATCGCCAAGACTTGGCGCGCGCATTCGGCCTGGCAAGCACCGAGCTAGCGCAAACATCCGACGCCACATTGCTGCAGCGCATGTTTGAACGCAGGGCCGATGCCGGCGTCGCGCAATGCCTCGGCGCGTTCACCTTCGTGCATTGGGACGGTGCCGCCCGCCGGCTGACGCTCGGCCGCGACTGCCTCGGCGACCGGCCGCTGTTTTATCACCTGGGTCCGCAGTTCATTTGCTTCGCCACCACGCTCAGCGCCTTATTTGCATTGCCCGGCGTGCCGCGCGCGATCGACGAGATTGCTCTCGCCAATTTCATCGCCGTCAACCTGAGCGAAAGCGTGCAGACGTTCTACCGCGGCATCGCGCGGGTGCCGAGCCGCTCGCTGGTCTCGATCGACAATGCCGGCGTGCATCGCCGCTACTATTGGGCGCCGAACCTCGACGCGCCGCCGCCCTATCGGCGCGACGAAGATTACATCGAACGGGCGCGCGAACTTTTCGACCTCGCCGTCGCCGCGGCGACACGCGACACCCCGCGCGTCGCGATCGCGACCAGCGGCGGCCTCGATTCCACGGCGATCGCGGCCACGGTGGCCCGGCAGGGCACCGCCGAGCGCATCACCTGCTTCTGCATGGTGCCGCCGCCCGGCACCACTATCGAGGTTGGACCATTCCACTATCTCGACGAACGCGACAAGGTCGAGGCGTTGGCGCGGCTGCATCCCACCCTCGACGTGCAATTCGTCGTGCCGACCGTCGACCATCCAAAGGCCGGCGACGATACCTGGTACTTCGCGAGAGCAAACGTGCCGTCGCTGGCCGCGCTGGGTCTCGGCTCCGCTCCAGAGCTTGCGGAAGCGGTCGCGCGTGGCGGCCATCAGGTGCTGCTGATCGGAAACTACGGAAATTTTGGACTGACTTGGTCAGGAAACCTCTCCCTGCACGAGCTCCTCCGCGCCGGTCGATGGGCAACCTTCGCACGCGACCTGCATGCCACCGCGCGCGAAACCAACCGCAGCCTGCCGCGAACCTTCGCCAGCGATATCATTCTGCCGGCGGCGCCGGCCGGCCTGCGCCGATTGATAAGCCGGCTGCGCGGCCGCGATCCGGACAGCGTTGCGGCGCACAGCGCGCTGAGCCCTTCCTTCGTCGCAGATGCCGGACTGCCGCGGCAATGGCGGGAACAGCGCTTTGACCCGTGGTTTGGACCATACGATTCGAACCCGAAGCGCTGGCGCGCCTATCGTCTGTTCGATCACAATCAATACAGCCGCGACATCCGGGGCATGGCGGAGGAGATTTTCGGTCACGAGGCGCGGGACCCGCATGGCGATCGCCGGCTGCTCGAATTCGCCCTTTCCGTCCCCGAGCCGATGTACCACCGCAACGGAGTCCAGCGCTGGTTCGCGCGCCGGGTATTCGCCGACCGGCTGCCGCGCGCGATCCTCGACGAGCGGCGCCGCGGCGCCAACAATCCAACCTGGTTTCGCTCGCTGGGCGCGGTGCGGCCGCAGCTCGCCGCCGAAATCGAGCGCCTGGAAGCTTCGCCGCTGGCGAGCCGGCTGCTCGACCTGCCACGCTTGAAGCGGCTGATGGCGGAATGGCCGGGAAACGCCGACGAGGCCGAAAAGCGTAGAGGCGAATATCGACTAGCCCTTGCCCGCGGCGTTCATGTCGGCCGCTTCATCCGCTGGGTCGAAGGCGGCAATGCCTGAGCTACGCGCGGCTTCACGCCGATTGCTGCATTAGCCGCTTGAGCAGCTTTGCTCTGAAAGCTTTTTGCCGCTCGTGCCGACCGACCCGGGCTGTTGCGGATGCGTCTGTTATGCGTTCGGCGCTTGGCCCTTGTCGCCTTCAGCGATGAATTGCGCGAATGACATCTGCTCGATCTTTTCAATCAGCCGTTTTTTCAGCAACGCCTCATAGGAGGCCTGCTCAGCCGGACCGCCGAGCCTGGTCAACGGTATTCGAAACATCTCCTCGGCCAGAAGCTCCCGTACGAGTGCTTTGACCGAATGCCAGCCGGTCGGCGGCTCGATGAGTATCGTCAGGTGAAGAGACCGGTCGGCCCCGCTCTCGCAATGGTGCCAATGACCTGCGGGTAGAAAGAGAAAATCGCCGGGCCGCAGGGTGTCGTCGAGCACCGGTTCGCCGTGCGGCGGCTCTTGCTTGGCCATACCGTTCACGGGCCAAGCCACCGGACAATCGTAGATTTTCCAGCGCTTGCACCCATCAATTTGCATGACGAGGATATCCTGCGCATCGTAATGCAGCTTCAGCGCACCACCTCGGCCGGTCGTGGCGATCGCGCCGGCGAAAGTCCTTTCGCCGACGTGCCGTCTCACATCGGCACACAATGCCTCAACCTGCGGCAAATAGGGCTCGACCGACACCGCGATCAAGCTTGCGCCGTGATCCAGCAACCTCGCAAAGTTTTTGGTGTTCACCTTGCCGCCTTCCAAATAGATGTGCGGTAGGACAGGGGTGCCGTCGCGGGTAACGCGCAGCTTGTCGGCGGGGAAGTCGTTTTCAATGACAGCGCGGAATCTTTCCCAGTCGAGCAGCGTTGCGAATCTTTTTTCGTCCGAACCGCGCCGAAATACGAGCGAGCGCGTGCGCAGCATCTCGAAGAATTCCGGTTCGGTGAACGGTGCGATCAGTTCTTGCAGATTTGAAATCATCGTCCGACCAAGTGCCGCGGCACGGAACGGCAAAAATCAACCATCGCGGAGCGAGCAACATTGATGACGAGCTTGCCCAGTCACATTCCGCAAAGCCGATTATTAACTTAGAGCACCGTGTAAATCCATGGGCGCCGCTTCATCCGCTGGGTCGAAGGCGGCAATGCCTGAATGCGAAGCAAAGGCCGGTTGCGCGAACGGGGGTGTCTTTCGTAGTGTCCGGCGGCGGCAGGGCGAGGATGGCGCAAGCTTACAACTTCAACGGCCTGAAGCTCGAATCCGAGTTCCACTTGGCTGCGCTTGCGCCATGGGACGGATCGCGTCATGCCCGCTCCGACATCGTGGTGCGGCAGGCTCAGGTGCCGCCTCACCTCGATTCTCCTGATCACATTGCGCCGGTATTCCAAACCAAGGGCACCAGCGAATATCTGCTGACCCTGGCGGGCACCGGCCGCATCCTGGTCCGCAACGGCGACGAGGTGCTGGTCGACGCCGAGCCGGGCGCGGACCCGGCCACGATCCTCAGCGGGCCGCTACAAGCGGTGCTATGGCATCAACGCGGGCTGTTGCCGCTGCACGGCAGCGTGGTCGTGGTCGGCGCGCAAGCCGTCGCGCTGTGCGGCCACTCCGCCGCGGGCAAATCCACCCTCGCTGCGGTACTGGCCGGACGCGGCCATGCCGTGGTCGCCGACGACATCTGCGTCATCGATCCGCAACATGCGCTCGTGTTGGCCGGCAGTGGCCGCCTGCGGCTGTGGCGCGACGCGCTCGAACGCCTCGGTCTTGAGAGCCGAGCCCTGGACCGCGCGGCGCGAGGCAAGGAGAAATATGTCCTTGACTGCGGCGTCCGCTACGCAAAGGAGCGGCACCGGCTCGCCGCGATCATTCTGCTGTCCCGGCAGCAAAGCGGCACGGTCGCCATCGAGCGGCTGCGCGGCGCGCGCGCCGCCGGCGCGCTCCAAACCGTCGTGCACATGCGCCGGCCCGCCGGCGCGCTGGCCCGAGGCCCGGACATCTTTGCCGGCCTGACACGGCTGGTGGCCGCTGGGGTGACGGTTTGGCGGCTGCGCGTCTCGCACGGCGCTTCCAGCCTCGAGCAGGCAGGAACGCTGGCGCTCGGGGTGCTGGAGGCCTGACTGCCATGGCCGGCATCTTCTGGCTCGCCTCCTACCCGAAATCGGGCAACACCTGGCTGCGGGCCTTTCTCGCCACGCTCGTTTCCGGCGAGCCGGCCGATATCAACAAGCTGATCTTCCTGGGCGGAATTGCCAGCGACCGCTATGCTTTCGATGATGCGCTCGGCGTCGCGGCCGATGACCTCACATTGGAGCAGCAGACCAACTTGCGGCCGCGCGTCTATGAAATCTGGGCGGCGGAGGCGGAGCGCTCGCTCTACTGCAAGGCGCATGACAGCTATCACCTGACGCCGGCCGGCGAGCCGCTGTTTCCCAGCAAGGTAACGCGCGGCGCCGTCTACATCGTGCGCGACCCGCGCGCGGTGGCGGTGTCGCTCGCCCATCACACCAGTCAAACGATCAACGCCGAGATCGCGCGTATGAACGATCCGGACGCCGCGTTCTCCAATTGGACGGAACGTCTTAATGAACAACTGCAGCAGCGCTTGCGGAGATGGAGCGATCACGTGGAATCGTGGCTCACGGCGCCGTTTCCGGTGCACGTCGTGCGCTACGAGGACATGCATGGCGATCCGGCCGCCGCGTTCGGCGCGGTGGCCCGCTTCCTCGACCTGCCGCACGACCCGAAGCGAATCGCGTCCGCCGTCGCCGCAGTGAGTTTCTCGCGCCTGCAGGCCCAGGAACGCGCCGCCGGATTTCTCGAAAAGCCGCGCCACATCGCGGCA
This sequence comes from Xanthobacteraceae bacterium, assembly GCA_030038995.1. Lineage (GTDB taxonomy): Bacteria > Pseudomonadota > Alphaproteobacteria > Rhizobiales > Xanthobacteraceae > BOG-931. The sequence continues at coordinate 18,108 of JASHQS010000121.1, read as the reverse complement.
TTCTTCCGCGAAGGCCGCATCGACGGCTGGCGCGACGCGCTGACGCCCGCACAGGCCGCGCGCATCGTAACCGCGCACGGCGCCATGATGCAGCGCTGCGACTATGACGTATCGCTGATGCCGCGCGTCGCTGCGCGTGGCGCGGCCTAGCGGGCGGGGCTGCCCTGCCGGCGATTCGAAGCAGCGACAGCGACCTTTGGAACGGCGGCGAGCTTAACCGCTATCTGTAGCCGCCGCAGGAGACGTCCCTACCGCGTTTTGTGGCTCTTTACAGTCTGGAACAAAAAGGGAACAATGTGCCGTCGCGGTCGTAGACGAAGCGAGGCAATCATGAGTTCCGACAACAAAAGCGCGTGGCTGCGAAAGCTCGACGCCGAATGCCCCTATCAGGTGGTGCTGCCGCGGCGGCAGTTGACCGACGACAGCGCGATCCTGAATTTCCTGATCAAATATGCCGGCGTGTTCGACATGTATGTCGAAGACGATTACGCGGCCTTCGTGCGCTATTGCTTCGCCGACCCGCTGGACGCCGAAATTTTCCGCGCCCGGTTCGAGCCGAAGGACGAGCGGTTGAAGCTCGCCGGATGAGCTTCGTGGGGTCGGCAAAATCGTCCGCGCTGCGCCGACCGCGTGGGCACCGCGGCCGCACGATTTTGCCCACGCGGCTCAGCTTCCACGACGCGGTGTCCACCGTGCAATTTATTTGCCCGGCAATCGCTGCCGCACCTTGTCGATGCCGCGCCAGGCGTCCTGGCGGATGTGCTTTTTCAGATCGAGCACGGTGAACTGGTTGGCGGCCTTGACGCGCGAGAGCTGCTGCCACGACAGCGGCACCGAAACCGGCGCCCCCGGCCGCGCCCGCGTCGAATAGGCCGCGACCGAGGTCGCCTCGCGCGAGTTGCGGAAATAATCGATGAAGATTTTGCCCTGGCGCAGCGCCTTGGTCATCTTGCCGACGTAGCGCTGCGGGCTGTCGGCGGCCATGCGCAGCGCGATCTTCTGCGCAAAATCCTTGGCGGCATCCCAATCGGCCGGCTCCACCGGCAGCACGACGTGAAGGCCCTTGCCGCCCGAGACTTTGACAAAGCTTTCGAGCTTTTCCGCCTCGAGGCGCTCGCGCGTCTCGCGCGCGGCGGCGACGATGTCGTTCCAGGCGACATCTTCGCCGGGATCGAGGTCGAACACGATGCGGTCGCACATTTCGAGCGCGCCGAGCCGCGAGCCGCGGACATGGATCTCCAGCGCGCCCGACTGCACCAGCGCGATCAGGTCGCCGAGATTGTCCACCGCGATGACGTCGTGCTCCTTGCCCTCGACCAGGTGGCGCAGCGGCGAGTCCCTGACGTTTGCGGCGATGTGCTTCTGGAAAAAACATTGGCCTTTGGTGCCGTCGGGGCAGCGCACCAGAGCGAGCGGCCGGTCGATGACGTGCGGCGCCATCCAATCCCAGACCGACGCGTAATACGCGGCAAGGTCCTGTTTGGTGACGCCGACGTCGGCCCAATAGACGCGGTCGGGATGGGTCAGAGTCATGTCGGCAAGCTCGTCGCTCTTATACTTGGTCTGGCGCTCCGCCCGGCCGGAGGATGCTTTCACGGCCGGCGGATCCGATTTTACCGATGCCTGCCGCGCAGCCGCTGCCGTGCCGGCCGGTGCCGATGCCGCCGGCCGCTCGCGCACCACTTCGCCGGCCGGCTTGTCCTCGCGCATGCCTTTGTAGGAGGCCTGCCGCAGCAGGCCGTCATGGGTAATGCCGCGAAATTCGGCTTCGACCACGAGCTGCGGCTTGACCCAGATCACGTCCTTGCGCCGCTCGGTCGCCGGCACAATGAGCGGCGGCCGCTCGGTGCGCAGCTTTTGCAGGCGCCGCCACAGATCGCGCGCGGTGACATGGGTGTAGCCGGTGCCGACGCGGCCGGCATAACGCAGCTCGCCGTTGGCGTGGTAGCCCACGGTGAGCGCGCCGATGGCGCTCGGCATTGCCGTCGACGGCGTGAAGCCGACGACCACGAACTCCTGCTCGTCGTGACACTTGCTCTTGATCAGGTTTTCGGTCCGGCCGGAAGTATAGGGCGCGTCGCGACGCTTGGAGATCACTCCTTCGAGCCCCATCTCGCAGGCATGCTTGAAGAGGCGCGGCCCATCCTCGTCGAAATGCTCGGTATAGCGGACCGGGCCCGACGCGCCGCGCAACAGCTCTCGCAGCACCGCCTTGCGCTCGAGCAAAGGCCGCCCGGTCAGATCGACGCCATCGCGATGGAAAATGTCGAAGACCCAATAGACGAAGCGGTCGCTCCGCCCCTCCTTGAGCGCGATCTGCAGCAGCGAAAAGCTGGAAATGCCCTTGTCGTCCTCGACCACCACCTCGCCGTCGAGCAAGGCGGTCCGGGCCGGAAGCTTGGCGACCGCTGCGGCGATCGGTGCAAAGCGGTGCGTCCAATCCTGCCTTTTGCGCGTCAAGAGCTGCACCTCGCTGCGGTCGAGCCGCGCCTCGATGCGGTAACCGTCGAATTTGATCTCGTGCAGCCAGTCCCGCCCGCGCGGCGCGGTCGTGTGCAAGGTGGCGAGCGCCGGCGGCACGAAATCGGGCAGCCGCGCGTCGGCCGCCCTTTTTTTGGCGCGCGGGGCCGCATCGCTTTTCTTCGCCGCAACCACGCTCGCTGCGGGCTTCGCCCTTTTTGACGATGCCGCGCGGGCGTGCGCGGCGGGGGTCGTGGCCTTCGCATTAGGCGGCGCCGGCGCTTGCGCGCGAAGTTCCTCGCGAAACGCGCGCTGCGATTGCGGGCGCGCGGCGCCGCCGCCATCGGCGGACTGGTTACTGTGCCAGACACGCTTGCGGCCCTTGCCGCCGGCGATCTCCTCCATGGTGCGACCGCTCGCCGCGGACAACGGCTGCGCCGCCAAGATGTCGGCGCCGCGCCCGCTGCGGGCCTCGGCGTCCTTACCCTTGATCAGGAGCCAGTTGTCATGCCGGTCGTCGGACCGGCGCTGCATGCGCACGAGGTGCCAACGGCCGCGCAATTTTTCGCCGTCGAGATCGAACACCAGATGGCCCTTGGCGAACCCCTTGTGCGGATCGCCTTCGGGATGCCAGCGGCCACGATCCCAGATCATCACCGTGCCGCCGCCGTATTCGCCGGCCGGAATGGTGCCTTCGAAGCTGTTGTATTCGATCGGATGGTCTTCGACATGGACGGCGAGCCGCTTTTCGCCTGGATCGAGGCTCGGCCCGCGGGTGACGGCCCAGCTTTTCATCACCCCGTCGAGCTCGAGCCGCAGGTCGTAATGCAGCCGGCGCGCCGCGTGCTTCTGGATGACGTAGCTGTTGCTGTTGCCGCCGCCCCGCCCGCGCCGGCCAGCGCGGCCGCGCGGCTCCGGCGTGACGCCGAACTGCCGCTTCTTACGGTAAATTTCGAGCGCCACAGGACCTCAATTGGCGACCGCGCCCGTTTTCGGGCCCGTTGCCATAGGCAAACCGCGATAAATTTCCCGGTGCGGCACCATGGTGAGAACGAAACCCGCTCCCTATCATTATATGAACCGGATGGGCGCGTGGGAAACTAATGCTGTATGAACTAGGCCCCGACCCTTGTGGTTCCCTGCCGGGGGTCGGAGGCAAATTGCCAATCCGGGCCAGGATGGTGTAAACACTGCAAAATTTTACGTGTTCCGGTCGGTAACTGGGCGCGCACTCAACCCCAATAAAGGCCGTTAGGCCGGATAATTTTTATGGAGCTCAGCGTGACGGTTCACTCAACCCCATTGCTCGACCTGATCAAAACCCCCGCCGACCTCAGACGCCTCGAACCCGCCCAGTTGCGCCAAGTCGCCGATGAGCTCCGCCAGGAGACGATCGATGCCGTCGCGGTCACCGGCGGCCACCTCGGCGCCGGCCTCGGGGTGATCGAGCTGACCGTGGCCCTGCACTATGTGTTCGACACCCCGCGCGACCGGCTGGTCTGGGACGTCGGCCACCAGGCCTACCCGCACAAGATCCTCACCGGCCGCCGCGACCGCATCCGTACCCTGCGCCAGGGTGGCGGACTATCCGGCTTCACCAAGCGCGCGGAGAGCGAATACGACCCGTTCGGCGCCGCGCATTCCTCGACCTCGATCTCCTCGGCGCTCGGCATGGCGGTCGCCCGCGACCTCGCCGGCAAGAACAACAACGTCATCGCCGTAATCGGCGACGGCGCCATGTCGGCCGGCATGGCGTACGAGGCCATGAACAACGCCGGCTCGATGGATTCCCGGCTGATCGTGGTGCTCAACGACAACGACATGTCGATTGCGCCTCCGGTCGGCGCGCTGTCGGCCTATCTGGCGCGGCGCGTCTCCGGACGCGGCTATCGGCGGCTGCGCAGCTTCATCCGCCAGATCGCCAAGCGCCTGCCGTCGCGGATGCTGGAACGGCGCGCGCTCGCCATCGAGCAATACGCGCGCGGGCTGGTCACCGGCAACACGTTGTTCGACGAGCTCGGCTTCTTCTATGTCGGGCCGATCGACGGCCACAACATCGATCATCTGCTGCCGGTCCTCAAGAACGTGCGCGATGCCAAGAACGGCCCGTTCCTGGTCCACGTCGTCACCAAGAAGGGCAAGGGTTATCTGCCGGCGGAGAATTCGGCGGACAAATATCACGGCGTCGTCAAGTTCGACGTCGCTACCGGCGCCCAGCTCAAATCGAAGCCGGCGGCGCCCGCGTTTCAGAAGGTTTATGGCGAAAGCCTGATCAAGCAAGCTCGCAAGGACGACAAGATCGTCGCCATTACCGCGGCGATGCCGTCGGGCACCAGCGTCGATCTGTTCCAAAAAGTATTTCCCGAGCGCACCTTCGACGTCGGCATTGCCGAGCAGCACGCGGTGACGTTCGCCGCGGGGCTCGCCACCGAAGGCTACAAGCCGTTCGCCACCATCTACTCGACCTTCCTGCAGCGCGCCTACGACCAGGTCGTGCACGACGTCGCCATCCAGCGGCTGCCGGTGCGCTTTGCCATGGACCGCGCCGGGCTGGTCGGCGCCGACGGGCCGACCCATGCCGGCTCGTTCGACATCGCCTATCTCGGCTGCCTGCCGGGCTTCATCCTGATGGCGCCGTCCGACGAAGCCGAGCTGGTGCACATGGTGGCGACCGCCGTCGCCATCGACGACCGGCCGTCGGCGCTGCGCTATCCGCGCGGCGAAGGGTTTGGCGTGCCGTTGCCCGAGGAAGGCAAGCCGCTCGAGATCGGCAAGGGCCGCATCGTCCGCGAGGGCACCAAGATCGCGGTGTTCTCTTATGGCGCGCGGCTGCGCGAATGCATGAAGGCGGCCGACGAACTCGCCACCTACGGCCTATCGACCACGGTGGCCGACGCGCGCTTCGCCAAGCCGCTCGACGTCGACCTGTTGCTGCGGCTCGCCCGCGAGCACGAGGTGCTGTTGACCATCGAAGAAGGCGCGATCGGCGGCTTCGGCGCGTTCGTCATGCAGGCGCTCGCCGAGCACGGCGTGCTCGACCGCGGACTGAGAGTACGGTCCATGGTGCTGCCCGACATTTTCATCGACCAAGACTCGCCGAACGCCATGTACGCCAAGGCCGCTCTCGACGCCAAGAGCATCGTCGCCAAGGCGTTCGAGGCGCTCGGCCAGAACATGCGCGGCGAGACGGTGAAGCTCGTGCGGTCGTAAATGATTGTGGTTTTTCCCGGATGCGGTGCAGCGCGAAGCGGTGCACCGCTGTTCCGGGATCGTCCCAAACACTGCGGTCTGTAACGATCCCGGGTCTGCAGCGCAACCACTGCGCTACGCCAAAAGCGCGTCGAAGACGCGCGTGAACGCGCTTTTGCTGCGCTGCGCCCGGGAAACGAAGCTGCAATGATTACCCGCCGACGCGCCGACCGGCTTCTGGTCGAGCGCGGCCTGTTCGAAAGCCGCGCCCGCGCCCAAGCCGCCATCGCGGCCGGTCGCGTCACCGCCGATGGCGCGCCGGTGCGCAAGGCGTCCGAAGACCTTTCCGTCGCCGCGACGATCAAGGCCGAGCCCGAGCATCCTTACGTATCGCGCGGCGGCGTGAAGCTTGCCGCGGCGCTTGACCATTTTGACCTCAACGTAAACGACCGTATCTGTCTCGATGTCGGCGCTTCGACCGGCGGCTTTGCCGAAGTGCTGCTCGGACGCGGCGCGCGGCGCGTTTATGCGGTCGATGTCGGCCGCGACCAGTTGCATCAAAAGCTTCGCGGCCGCCCCGGCCTCGTCTCATTGGAGCAGACCGACATCCGTGCGCTCGATCGCTCGCGCCTTGCCGAGCTGCCGGATTTTTCGACAGTCGACGTGAGTTTCATCTCGCTCAAGCTTGTTGTTCCGGCGATCGAAAAGCTCCTGGCGCCGTGCGCAACCCTGCTGGCGCTGATCAAGCCGCAATTCGAGGCGGCGCGCCGCGACGTCAAAAAAGGCATCGTGCGTGATCCAGCGGTGCACGCCGCGGTCTGCGCCGATATCGAAACATTTCTCGCCGCACGCGGCTGGCGCGTCGGCGGCATCGCCCCCTCCCCGATTTTGGGCGGCGACGGCAATCGCGAATTTTTCGTTCAGGCCGAGCGTGGTTGAACGCCTGACGATTTTACGCATCGGCCATCGCGGCGACGGCATCGCCGGCGATCTCGAGGGGCCGATCTATGTGCCCGGCGCGCTGCCCGGCGAAACCGTCGAGGTCGAGGCCGTCCCCGGCCACCCTGACCGGCGCGCGGTGCTGCGGGTGGAACGGCCGAGCGCCGAACGCGTCGCGCCGATCTGCCCGCATTTCGGCGTCTGCGGCGGCTGCGCGGTTCAGCATTGGGATGCCGCACCGTATCGGGCATGGAAGCGCGATCTCATCGTCGAGGCGCTGTGCCAGGCGCGGCTCGACGCGCCGGTCGCCGAGCTGATCGATGCGCACGGCGAAGGCCGCCGCCGCGCCACCTTTCACGCCCGGCGTGGCGCTCACGATATTCTCGAAGTCGGCTTCTCCGCCGCACGCGAACCTCGCGTGATCGGCATCGACCGCTGCCCGGTGCTGGCCAAGAGTCTGGACGGCGCGCTGGCGGCGGCCTGGGCCATCGCCGAAGCGCTGCGCCCGAACAAAAAGTCGCTCGATATCCAGGCGACCGCGACCGATGTCGGCCTCGACATCGACGTCCGCGGCCGCGGCCCGCTCACCGCGCCTTTGACAACCGCGTTGGCGCGTATCGCCGCGGAGCACGATCTGGCGCGGCTGACGCGTCACGGCGAACTCGTGGCGCAAAGCCGTGCGCCGACTTTGCGCGTTGGCCCCACCATTGTGCCGCTGCCGCCCGCCGCGTTTTTGCAGGCCACAGCCGAAGGCGAAGCCGTGCTGTCGCGGCTTGTCGTTTCGGCCTGCGCCGACGCCGGCAAAATCGCCGATCTGTTCTGCGGCATCGGCCCCTTTGCGCTGCGGCTCGCGGCTCGGGCGCGGATCGTTGCGGTCGATACGGATGAGGCCGCGCTCGCGGCGCTCAAGCGCGCCGCCGCTTCGGCGCCCCGCCTCAAGCCGGTCGAGGTCGCAGCGCGCGATCTGTTCAAGGATCCATTCGTTGCCGCCGAGCTGCACCGCTTCGACGCCGCCGTGTTCGACCCGCCGCGCCAAGGCGCGCAGGCGCAGGCCCGCGCACTCGCAGCAAGCGGCGTGCCGCTGATCGTTGCGGTATCGTGCAACCCGGCGACGTTCGCCCGCGACGCCGCCGAACTTTTACGCGGCGGCTACCGGCTCGTCGGAATAACGCCAGTCGATCAATTCCGCTATTCAGCGCACGTCGAGATCGTGGCGCGTTTTGAGAAATAGGCCGTTTCCCGGGCGCAGCGCAGCACGAAGTGGTGCGCTGCAGACCCGGGATCGTCACAGACACGGGGTCTGCGAAGGTCCCGGATCAGCGGTGCACCGCATCCGGGAAACGCGTTGAGAAAGTCACGCCGCGGCGTGTACCTTGTCGGGAATCTGCAGCGGCTTGTTGGCGCTGTCGAGAAACTCGATGGTCATGAACACCATCTCTTTGTCGCCGAGATTTTCCAGATCGTGCACCTTGTACCGGCCGGCACCGTAGCTTTCGTGCCGCGTCTCGCCGGGCCGATAGGTGTATTCGACGGTCGAGCCGTCCATCAGGTGCTGGCGCCCTTTGCCGCCCGACACCGAGGTCCAGAAATAATCGAGCACGTGGCGATGAAAGCCGATGCGCTCGCCGGGATCAAGCCGGATGATCCAGACCCGCACGCGGTCGTCTTCCGACAACAGCGTAGTGCCGACGCAGCCGTTGTTGTTCGCCTTCTCGCGCTCGAACTCGGCGTTAAGCGCGGCCGGCCACGCCGATTTGTCGGTGCGGTCGGTGGACTTGTCCAGCATGGTCAGAGCCATAGCGTTCCTCCGGGGATTCTGCGCACAATATAAAAAGCTCCCGCCGCGTTTGAAATAGCCTGCCAAAACCCTGCCAAAACCGCTGGATCGCCGTGCATGCCGAAACGTCCACCGCTCGTCCCCGCGAAAGCGGGGACCCAGCATGAAGGCACGCCGAACGCGCCGCCTCTGGATTCTCGCCGGCGCGGGAATGAGCGCAGGCCAAGGGGAAAACGCCGCGCGCTGGTGATCGGAGGCTCGATGAGCGGGCTCCTCGCCGCCGTCATGCTGCGGCGCCGCGGCTGGGCGGTCGAAGTTTTCGAGCGTGTCGAGAGCGAGCTTGCCGGCCGCGGCGCCGGCATCGTGGCGCAGGCCGAGCTGATCGCACATTTAAATGCGCTTGGTCTTGACACCACCGACCTCGGCGTGGTGGCGCGGACCCGCAAGCTGCTCGATGTCGACGGCCGCGTCACCCTGACCGTCGTGTGTCCGCAGGTGCTGACCGCTTGGGAGCGGGTCTATCGCGTGTTGCGCGACGCGTTTTCGCGCGCGCATTATCATCGCGGCCGCGTGTTCAAGGCGTTCGAGGAGACCGGCAGCGGCGTCGTGGCGCGCTTTGCCGACGGCGGCGCGGTCGAGGCCGACGTGCTGATCGGCGCCGACGGGCTGCGCTCGACCGTGCGCGGCCAATGCCTGCCCGACGTCGTTCCGCTCTATGCCGGCTATTGCTGCTGGCGCGCGCTGCTCCCCGAGAGCGCGATCCCGCCGGAGATTCACCGCGAGCTGTTCGACTCGATGGCGTTCTGCCTGCCGCCCGGCGAGCAATGCTTGTTCTATCCCATCGCCGGCCCGAACGGCGATTTGCGCCCCGGACGGCGCCGCTACAATGTAGTGTGGTACCGGCCGGCCGACGAAGCGACCGAGCTGCCGTGGCTTTTGACCGACGACAGCGGCGTCACCCACTCGATCTCGATTCCGCCGCCGCTCATCCGCCGCGATGCCGTCGCCGCCATGCGCGCCGCGGCGGAGCGGCTCTTGCCGCCGCAATTCCGCGCCATCGTACGTTTGATCGACGAGCCGCTGTTACAGCCGATCTACGATCTGGAAAGCCCGCGCCTCGCCTTCGGCCGCGTCGCCATCGTCGGCGACGCCGCGTTCGTGGCGCGGCCGCACGTCGCTGCCGGCGTCTCCAAGGCGGCCGACGATGCCGCGGCGCTGGCGGCAGCGCTCGGCGCCGATGACGTACCCAGCGCGCTCCGCTGCTTCGAGGCCGAGCGCCTGCCGGCCGGGCGCAAGATCATCGAGCGCGCGCGTCATCTCGGCGCCTATCTGCAGGCCACGCAAAGTGCCGAGGAACAGGCCCGCTCGGCGCGCCACTCGATTCCCGAGGCAGTGCTCGCCGAGACCGCGGTGCTGGACTTTTTGTACGAATAGCAACGCCGCAGCTCAGCATTCCATGCCACGCCAATGAACGACATCCGGCGCGTTTTGGTTGTGGGCGGTGGCGGCTTGACCGCGGCGACGGCGTTTGCCCAGCGCGGCGTCGAGGTTTTGCTGATCGAGCGGCGGCCGGCCTTCGACGTGCCGGGCGTCGGGCTCGGCCAGCCGGCCAATGCGCTGCGCCTCTACGACGCGCTCGGCGTGCTGCCTGAAATCCTGGCGAGCGGTTTTGTCTACGACCGCATGTTCGTCTTCGATGAAAACCGCGAGCTGATCGTCGAACACAAATTTTTGCTCGGCGACGACAAGGTGCAGAACGCCTCGACGCGCGACGCCGCCGGCGACCGCGTCCGCGACAGCTTCATGATCTAGCCCGCTGTGCACGCTGCGCGCGCTGGTAAAATTTACCTGCGCGAATTCGGCAGTTGACGAAAATTCTTTTCCATATACAACGACAAATGTCGGGCGACGTGGGAAAATATTCTACTACGTGAGAAGTGCATCATGGAACGAGTAGCATCTTTCCGTCGCCGACAAGAGGCGGTCCTTCGCATCGCCGCAAACATCGGACTCACCGCGCGCGCGGAGTCGCGCCCGTGAGCCGCCTCGACGATCTCGAGGCGCAGAGCATCTTCATCTTTCGCGAGGCGTTCGCCCGGCTGCGGCGCATTGGCTTGTTATGGTCGCTCGGCAAGGATTCCAATGTGATGATCTGGATCGCGCGCAAGGCGTTCTTCGGTCGCGTGCCCTTCCCGGTGCTGCACGTCGACACCGGCAAAAAATTCCCCGAGATGTACGCCTTTCGCGAGCGCTACGCGGCGGAATGGAATCTCGACCTGAAGGTGCAGCCGTGCCCGCCCGTGGAAGCGGTCGATCCGACCTTGCCGCCTGCCGCGCGTTCGGCCGCTCGCAAGACCGAAGGACTGAAACTCGCGCTGGCGAAATATGGTTTTGACGGCCTCATCGCCGGTATACGCCGCGACGAGGAGCCGACCAGGGCCAAGGAGCGCGTGTTTTCGCTGCGCGGGCTCGAAGGCCGCTGGGACGTGCGCGACCAGGCGCCCGAGTTCTGGGATCACTTCAACGCCGCGCCGCCGTCCGGCGCGCATATGCGCATCCATCCGATCCTGCATTGGACCGAGCTCGACATCTGGCACTACACCAAGCGCGAGGGCCTGCCGGTCATTTCGCTCTACCTGTCCCGCAACGGCAAACGATACCGCTCGCTCGGCGACACCGACATCACGTTCCCGCACGCTTCGGATGCGGCAAGCATCGACGACGTCATAGCCGAACTCGAGGCCACCAGTAGCCCCGAGCGCGCGGGCCGGGCGATGGACCACGAGGCGGAGGACGCGTTCGAACGCCTGCGCGTGACCGGTTACCTTTGATTTGAACGCGGAATTTGTCCTGCCATGAACATGCTTCCCAACGACAACATCCTGCCGGGACATCAGACGCACAGCCGGCCGCTGCTGCGCGTCGTCATCGTCGGCCATGTCGATCACGGCAAGTCGACATTGATCGGCCGGCTCTTGCACGAGACCGGCAGTTTGCCGGAAGGCAAACTGCAAACCATCAACGCGGTCAGCGATCGCCGCGGCGTCGCCTTCGAATGGTCGTTTTTGCTCGATGCCCTGCAGACCGAGCGCGACCAGGGCATCACGCTCGACACCAGCCAAATCCGCCTGCGGACCGCCACACGCGACATCGTCCTGATCGACGCGCCCGGCCATGCCGAATTCATACGCAACATGGTCACCGGCGCGGCGCAGGCCGACGCCGCGCTGCTGGTGGTCGACGCCGCCGAAGGCGTACGCGAGCAGACCCGTCGTCACGTTCATCTGCTGCATATCCTGGGAATTTCCCAGCTCGCCGTCGTCGTCAACAAGATGGATCGCGTCGGCTACGCACAGAGCCGGTTTGTCGAGATCCAAGCGGCGGTCGCCGGCGAGCTGTCGGAGCTCGGCTTTTCGGCCGTCACCATCGTCCCGAGCGCGGCGCGCCATGGCGACGGCGTGGCGCAACGCACGCCTGCCCTCGCCTGGCATTCTGGTCCGACGGTGTTGGAGATTCTCGAGAGCTTCAGACCGGCAAAGCCGTTGGCCGAACTGCCGCTGCGCATCCCGGTGCAGGCGGTCTACAGGTTCGACGATCGGCGCATCGTGGCGGGCCGGATCGAGAGCGGCCGGCTTGCGGTCGGCGACGAAATTGTGGTTCTGCCGCGCGGCGCAACCGCGCGCGTGCGGTCGATCGAGCAGTGGCCCGCAGCGGCCGACTCGCCGCTTGCGGCGGCAGCGCGTGCCGGCCAGTCGATCGGGCTGACTTTGGACGGTCAGATTTTCGTCGAGCGCGGCGACATGATTGCATCGCCGCAGCAATCCGCCACGGCGGCGCGGCTTTTGCGCGCGCGAATCTTCTGGCTGCACGAGGAAGCGCTGCGCGTCGGCAGCAATGTCGGCGTGCGTGTCGGCACGGCCGAATGTTCCGGCAAGGTCACGCTGATCGAGAATGCAATCGATCCCGGCGAACTCGCGCCCAGCAAGGCACAGGCGATTGCCCGCAATCATATCGGCGAGATCGAGATTGCCCTGACGGACCCGATCGCCGCGGATGTCCATGCGCAGAATCCGCGCACCGGACGCCTGGTGCTCGACTTCGCCGGCAGGATTTCCGGTGGCGGGCCCATTCTTGCACGCGATGGCGATCCGGCCGGCGCGCGCGACCGCGCCCAAGAGGACACGCAGCTCGCTGCGCAAGCCGGCCGCCTCAACCGGCTTCTCGGCGCTTTGCCGCCGCCCGAACGGCTCGCTCGCTTTCGCCGCGAGGTCGCGGGCCGGCTGGTTTTCACGACGAGCTTCGGATTGGAAGACCAGGCCATCCTGCACATGCTGCATGAACAGGGTATCGACATCGACGTGGTGACGCTCGATACCGGCCGGCTGTTTCCCGAGACTTATCAGCTTTGGAGCGAGACCGAAGAGCGCTACGGCCGCCGCATTCGCGCGATCTATCCGGAGCATGGGAAGCTCGAAAGCCTGGTGGCCGAGCATGGCGTCAACGGCTTCTACGCCTCGCGCGCGGCGCGGTCTGCCTGCTGTCATGTGCGCAAGGTGGAGCCGCTCAACCGCGCGCTGGCCGGGGCGTCGGCTTGGATCGTCGGTCTGCGCGCCGACCAGTCGAGCAACCGCAGGGCAACCGCATTGACCGCCGTCAACGCCCGCGGCCTCATCAAGTTCAGTCCGCTGTTCGATTGGACCCGCGAGGCGGTGCAGAGCTACGTCGCCGCGCACCAGATTCCGGTCAATCCACTGCACGGCCGCGGTTTTGCGTCGATCGGCTGCGCGCCGTGCACGCGTGCGATCGCGCCGGGCGAACCGGAACGGGCGGGGCGGTGGTGGTGGGAGCAGGGCGGCAAGAAGGAGTGCGGCCTGCATAGCGACGGCGGCGGCAAAGCCCTGGCGGAGCCGGCACAGCCTTAGTGCAACGCGGTCGGCGGGAACGTGATCGGAGTGCGCTCATGATCGACCCGCTATACGTCGCTTCCGGCTTTGCCGTCGGCTTTTTGGTCGGCATGACCGGCGTCGGCGGCGGATCACTGATGACGCCGTTGCTCATTTTGCTGTTCGGCGTGCATCCGGCCACGGCGGTCGGGACCGATCTGCTCTTTGCGGCGTCGACCAAGACCGTCGGCACGCTCGTGCATGCGGCGGCACGCTCGATCGACTGGGTCCTTGTCGGGCTGCTTTCGCTCGGCAGCATACCGGCGACGGTCGCCACGATCGTCGTGCTTTCGCGGTTCGATCTAAAAAATGCCACGAGCCAACACTTCCTCACCTTGGCGCTCGGGACCACACTGATGGCGACAGCGGCCTTCCTGATCGCCGGCAGAAGCATTCGCGAGCGCTATGCCGCCGATCGGCCCGATGGGCTCCATGCCGGCAAGGCGGCGGCCCTGCTGACGATTGTGTTGGGCCTGGCAATGGGCGTTCTCGTCACCGCGACATCGGTGGGCGCCGGCGCGATCGGGGTGACGGTCCTCTTATTGCTCCACCCGAAAATGCTGCCCGGCCGCGTCGTCGGCTCGGATATCGCCCATGCGGTTCCGCTCACACTGTTGGCGGGTGCGGGGCACTGGTATTTGGGTTCGGTCAATTGGACACTGTTATTGACGCTGTTGATCGGGTCCCTCCCCGGCATCGTCGCGGGCAGTTACCTTGCGACCCGAGCGCATGACGCCGTGGTGCGCATCGCGCTTGCCAGCGTCCTCGTCATCGTTGGCGTAAGGCTTCTTGGCTGATCGATTCGGCGGCGTTGGCGGATCGTCCGGCCGCCACGCCGGCGAAGTTTTCCAACCGCGTGAGCGGTCTTCGGCCGGCCGGGCCGCTCACACGTGCTGGCCGCCGTTGATGTGGATCTCGGCGCCGTTGACGTAGGACGCGGTCTCGGTGCACAGCACGTAGATGATCTTTGCCACCTCGTCGGGCGTGCCGAGGCGGTGCATCGGGATGTTGGCCACGATCTTTTCCGTGCCGGGCGACAGCATGGCGGTGTCGATCTCGCCGGGCGCGATGGCGTTGACGCGGATGCCGAGCGGACCGAAATCGGCCGCCATCTCGCGCGTGAGCGCCGCCAGCGCCGCCTTCGAGGTCGAATAAGCGGCGCCGGCGAACGGATGCACGCGCGAGCCGGCGATCGAGGTGACGTTGACCACCGAGCCCTTCGCCGCCTGCAATTCGTCGAGGAGCCCGCGCGCCAGCATGATCGGCGCGAAGAAATTAACCTGAAAGATATGGTGCCAATCCTCGCGCGAGGTCTCGATCGAGCCGAGCCGCGTACCCGCTTCGGTTTTCGGCGAAATCGCCGCGTTGTTGACCAGCGCGTGCAGTTCGCCGTGCAGCCGGCGTTTGGTCTCGGCGATCGCCTCGTCGGTATTGGCCGGATCGGCGAGATCGACCTGGATGTGGTCCTCCGGCCCCGCCTCCCACGGACAATTTTCCGGGAACGGATGGCGCGAGCAGGTGATGACGCGCCAGCCGGCGGCGGAGAACCGCTTCACCGTGGCGTGGCCGATGCCGCGGCTGGCGCCGGTCAGCAGTAAAGTGCGGCGCGGCTGATTACTGGTCGGCATGGTCCGATCCTCGGCTCATGGGTAAAGCCGCGTCTTGCTCCAAGCTTCGGCTCCAGCAGCACCGCTGCGGCGGAACACGACGCGATCGTGCAAGCGGAACAGCCGCTCCTGCCAGAACTCGATCTCGGCCGGCACGATCCGGTAGCCGGACCAGAACGGCGGCCGCGGCACCGCGCCGAGCGCGAACTTCGCGCTGTACTGGGCGATCGCTTTCTCGAACGCCATCCGGCTCTCCAGCGCCGCCGATTGCTTGGAGGCCCAGGCGCCGATCTGCGCCATGCGCGAGCGCGTGGCGAAATAGGCGTCGGCGTCCTCGGCCGCGACCGCCTCGACAGTGCCGCGCGCACGCACCTGCCGTTGCAGCGCCTTCCAGTAAAACGTCAGCGCCGCCTTGGGCGCGCCCTCGATCTCGTGCGCCTTCACGCTGCCGAGATTGGTGTAGAACACAAAGCCGCGCTCGTCGAAGCCTTTGAGCAGCACCATCCGCACATTGGGCAGACCGGATTCGTCGACGGTGGCGACCGCCATGGCGTCCGGGTTGACCGGCTCGGCGCGCTTGGCCTCCGCGAACCAGGCGGCGAACAGGCGCCATGGCTCGGCGGCTTCGGTGAAGTCACCGCCCGTTAACCAAGTCGGGTGCTCAATGGGCGCGGCGTCGGACATCGGAGTGCTGCAACGTGCTCGAGCGGGGCGACCGGCGGGCCTGCCGGTCTTTATATAATGGAACCGCGACGCGGCGCCTATCCGCACCGCGCGCGGGCGCAGCGGCGGCGCTGATCGTCGCGCTCGCCTGCGGCGGCTGCTCGTATCAACTCGACTCGATGTTCTCCAAATCGGATGCCGAGGTACAACAGACCGGCAGCGTTGCGCAGCCGCAGGCTGGCGGCCGCGCCGATACGGCAACGGCCGCGGCCGAGCCATCGCAGGTCGATCTTGCTTACGCGCGCGCCGCCGCGGCCGACGCGCTGGCGGGCGGCGCCAAGACCAACAGCGTGCCCTGGCGCAATCCGCAGACCGGCGTCGGCGGCAACATCACGCCGCTCGCCGCCTCGCACACCGAGGACGGCCTGCCCTGCCGCGATTTCGTGGCGAGCTACGTGCGCGCCGGCGCGCAAGCGTGGCTGCAGGGATCGGCCTGCCGCACCGCCCGCGGCGAGTGGGAGGTCAAGAGCCTCAAGCCGCTCAAATCGGGCTGATTCGCAGGCTTCGATGGCACATCGGTGCCATGAGCCCGCGGATTGCGCGGCGGCCTCTTTGCGCCCACATTGAGCGCAATACGAGGCAACGGGGCGGGCGGGGCCGGCCCGACAATCGAACAGCGGAGTCCGGATGCGCGACCCCTACGAGGTCCTGGGCGTCGATCGCAAAGCGAGCGCGGCCGACATCAAGAGCGCCTATCGACGGCTTGCGAAAAAGCTGCACCCCGACGCCAACAAGAACGATCCGAAAGCGGCGGCGCGCTTTGCCGAGCTGAATGCCGCGCACGAAATCGTCGGCGACGAGGACAAGCGCAAGGCCTTCGACCACGGCGAGATCGACGCCGAGGGCAAGCCGCGGTTCCGTGGCTTCGAAGGTTTTGGCGCCGGCGCCGGGCCGCGCGGCGGCTTTGGCGACAACACCCACTTCGAAAGCTTCAGCTTCGGCCCCGAAGGTTTTACCCGGACCACGCGCGGCCGCGGCGGCGGTGGGGGCGGTGGAGGCGGCGGCGGTTTTGCCGGCTTCGAAGACATTTTGCGCGACGCGTTCGGCCGCGCGGGCGGCGGGGGCGGCACCGGCCGCCGCGGCGGCGCGCGCTTCGAAGCCGAGGATTTCGGCGCGCCCGGCGCCGACGTCCATGCCGACATGAGCGTGACGCTGCCGGAGGCGGCGCGCGGCGTCACCAAGCGGCTGCAGTTGCCGACCGGCAAGGACCTCGACGTCAAAATCCCGGCCGGCATCTTGAGCGGCCAGCAGGTGCGGCTGCGCGGCCAAGGCGTGTCTGGACAAGGCGGCGCCGGCGACGTGCTGATCACCGTGCACATCCTGCCGCATTCGTTCTTCACGCTCGACGGCAACGACGTGAAACTCGACCTGCCGGTGACGCTCTACGAGGCGGTGCTCGGCGGCAAGGTGCGCGCGCCGACGCTCGACGGCCACGTCGAGCTGACGATCCCGCCGTGGACCAACAGCGGGCGCACGTTCCGGCTGCGCGG
This sequence comes from Xanthobacteraceae bacterium, assembly GCA_030038995.1. Lineage (GTDB taxonomy): Bacteria > Pseudomonadota > Alphaproteobacteria > Rhizobiales > Xanthobacteraceae > BOG-931. Next base: position 980 of record JASHQS010000121.1, on the reverse strand, counting down.
CAAAGGCTTTCCGATGAAGGGCGGCCACGGCGATCTATTGGCCACGGTGCGCATCGTTCTGCCCGAGGGCAGCGACGCCGAGCTCGAGGCGCTGATGAAAAAGTGGCGCGGCGAGAAGCCGTTCGATCCGCGCGGGGACATGTGAGGACAGCGTCGGGCGGCTGTACAAGCCAGCCAGGCTTTCCTTGGTCGCATGTCGCCGTCGATCGCAACGGCTTTCTCTGATCGAGAGGAGGTACCCCGGCGGTCGTGTCCCCAGCGCAGCGCGAAGCGCTGCAGATTCGGGATCGTTGCAAATCCCGAGTTCGAGACCATCCCGGATCAGCGGTGCGCCGCCATAGCGCGTCGAAGACGCGCGTAAACGCGCTTATGGCGCTGCACCGCATCCGGGAAACCAACGAACCTCAGCCGCCGCGCGGCAGCGGCGTGCGCGTGTCGATCTGGTCGTAGGCGGCCTGCGCGATGGCGTGCAGCTTGTCGCGCTCGGCGGGTCCTGAGAGCACGCAGGCCATGTTGTGATCGACCCAGTAATAGGCGGCGTTGTGATCACCCGTGGTGTAGCGCAGCGCGGTCTCGCGGTCGCCGGTTTGTCCGCAATAGAGCGTGAAGCGCTCGCCCGATGCGGCCTCGTACATGAAGAACGCGGTCGCGCCGGTCGGGCCGGGCAACAGCCGACCGCCGACGAGTTTCAGCCCCATCTTCTCGAGCTCGGGAATGCGTACCGGCGAACCGACGCGCTTCGACAGCCATTGCACCAGATGCGGACGCTCGTTGCCCGCGACTTCGACCGGGTGACGGACCTCGACGACATAGAGCCGGTAGGCGTCGAGCGCGTCGGCGGTGAAACGGCGCAGATCGGACGACGGCGATGCTTCCGCGGCGCGCGCGAACCAGCCGGCGACGCCGCCGGCGACGAACGCCGCGATCACGGCCGCCGCCGCCAGCGCGGTGACGCGCCGCTGCCGCTGCCGCTCGAGCCG
>JASHQS010000120.1 GCA_030038995.1 Xanthobacteraceae bacterium | reverse complement strand
GCGCCATATCGCCATCATCGTCCCCGATCCTGAAAAGGCGGCGAAATTCTTCGAAGATGCGTTCGGCATGACGCGCGCCGGCAAAGCGCGCCGCGGCGTCTACATGTCGGACGGCGTCGTGAACGTGGCGCTCTTGAAGACCGCAGGCGACGAGAAGCCGGGCCTCTACCATTTCGGCATGTGGGTCGACGATCTCGCCGAAGCCGAGAAGAAGGTCACCCAGGCGGGCGGTTGTTATCTCGCCGGGCGGCCGACCTCGCTCAATTCGTTCTACGAGGCAAAATACCGCTCGTTCTACGAGGCAAAATACCGCGATCCGAATGGTGTGGTGTTCGATCTCACCCATACCGGCTGGGCCGGCGCGACCAAGGAAGTCGTCGCGAAGGCGTAAGCGCCCCATTGCCCGCTTCACGCGTCATTGCCGGGCTTGACCCGGCAATCTATTCGGCGACAAGGCATGGATGCCCGGGTCAAGCCGGGGCACGCAACAGCAACTCGCCGATCGTATCGCGGCCGACATCGAGAAATGGCGCGAGGTCATCGCCGGCGCCGGCATCAGGCCGCAGTAGCCCGCGCTTGACGGCTTGGCGCGGGCGGCCGATGCTGCCGTTCAACGACCCTATCCGTGACACGGAGGTTTTCATGGCTGCACGTCTGCGTCACATCGCGCTGTCGGTTCCTGATCCCGACAAGGCGGCGAAATTCTTCGAGGACGCCTTCGGCATGAAGCGCGTCGGCAGAGCCGGCATCGGCTGCTACGTGTCCGACGGCACGATCAATGTGGCGCTGTTGAAATACGACGGCGAAGTCCCGGGCTTCCACAAGGGCTATCACGGCCTCGTCCATTTCGGCATGTGGGTCGACGATCTGGAAGAAACCGCCAAGAAGGTCACCGCGGCGGGCGGCAGTTATTTCGAAGGCCGGGCGAACGACAATCCGAACACCTTCTATGAGGTCAAATACAAGGATCCGAACGGCGTCATCTTCGATCTGACGCACAACGGCTGGCGCGGCGCGGTCAAGGAAGTCGTGCCGGCGGAGAGCGCGAAAGTCGCTGCCGAATAAACGTCAGCGCCGCCACGGCAACGCGGCGGCGTCCTCGACAAAGAACCACGCGCCCTCGCCGAGCTCGGAGGGAAAGCACGCGGCGATGCCGTCCTCGAAGGCGCGCCATTCGAGTTCGCCGTTCTCCATCGCCGCCTCGGCCGCAGCGAGCGAGCCGACCTTGATCGCGTAGCCGGCCATAAAAGGCAGCGTGGTCGGCGAAACTTCCGGAACAAGCTCGCTGAGCGCCTCTCGCGTGACCAAGAGCACACCGCCGCGATCGAGGCGCAGCATCGCACCGCCCGATACCGGTACGGCGGCGTGGCCGGTGAAGCGGGCAAAACGCGCGGCCGCTTCCGCCGCATCCGCAACCGCAATGACGACGTCGATGAGGCCGACGGCCGAATTCGCATGCGACAGCCAGCGCGGCTGCCACACGGCCGCTTCGGTGTGGTGGGTCAGCATCTGGATGCGGCCTTCCGGCATCACGTCCGGCTCGACGCGAGCGATGGTGAACGCCGCGACGGCGTCGCCGGCTTCGGTCGCGACCGGCCGCTGCATCTCGACCAGCGGGCGGACCCGGAAGCCGTCGGCAGCGAGCCGCTCGCGCGCGCTCTGCGCATCCGCCACCGCGAACGCGGCAAGGTGGACTCCCGGATAGCGGGCAAGCGCCGCGCCGAATTCGCGGCCCAGCACGGTGTCGGCGGTCTTGAACAGCACTTCGATATAGCCGCGCGCAAACATGGCCGTGACGTTGCCGGTGCCGGTAAGGGGCGCGCCGACCGCGATTTCCGGATCGACGTGGATCGAGGGCGGCGTCGGCGCGAAGCCGGCACGGGTCAGTGCGTGGCTTGCGGCGCCGGCAGCGCGCACGAAGTGGCCGATGTGATCGAGAAAGATCTGGTCGCCGGTCGGCAGCCGGCGGTCGATCTCAGTTTGTGCAAACGGCGGCATCGCCACGGATCCCGGGATCGCATCACGCCGATTTGGCGATGCCCGCCGCCTCGACGATCTTGCCCCAGCGCACGATTTCAGACTGCAGGAACGCGGCAAGCTCGGCGGGCGAGCCGCTGCCGATGGGCGCCATACCGAGGTCCTTGATCCGTCCACTCACGTCGGGCGCGGCGACGATGGCGTTGAGCATGGCGTTGAGCTTGGCCACGATGTCACTTGGCGTTTTCGCCGGTGCAATGACGCCTTGCCATGCCTCGACGTCGAAGCCCGGTACGCCGGCTTCCGCAAGCGGCGGGACGTTGGGCAGCACGGCCAGCCGCGTCGTGGTGGTCACGGCGAGCGGACGCAATTTGCCGGAGACGATCAGCTCTTGCGCCGGGCCGTAATCGGTGAACATCAGTTGAATGTAGCCTTGGGTCAGGTCTTTGAGGGCGGGCACCGTGCCGTGATACGGCACGTGCGTCATCTTGATTCCGGTCTTGCTGGCAAACAGCGCGCCGGCGAGGTGATGAAAGGCGCCGATCCCGCCGGAGCCGTAGCTCAGCGGTCTTTGCTTGGCGAGGTTGATTAGATCGTCAACGCTGTAGACCGGCAGCGAGGCGCCGACCACCAGCACGAACGGCACCCACGCGACCAGTGCAACAAGTGCGAAGTCCCGCGCCGGATCGTAAGGCAGCCTCTTGTACAGCGTGGCGTCGATGGCGAGCGTCGAGACCGCCATCATGATCGTGTAGCCGTCGGGCGGCGATTTCGCCACGAAGTTGGTGGCGATAACGGTGCCTTGGCCCGGCCGATTTTGCACCACGAAGGGCCGGCCGAGCCGCTCCTGAAGCCTGTTGCCAAAAAGCAGCGCCAGCGTGTCGGTGCCGCCGCCTTTGGTAAACGGCACCACGAAGGTGACCGAACGGGTCGGATAATCCTCCGCATCCTGCGCGCGCGCTGCCGTTGCCGCCAGGGCCGGCAGTGCTATAGCGAACAGGCTTCGCCGCGACAGCTTGCTCATCGGGCGGTGTCCGGGACGGCGCGTGAAGCCGCCTTAAGGGCTCTTCGCGCGGATCAGGGGCAAGCACTAACCCGCCCGCGCCGTGGCTGCCAATCGGAATATCGCTCTGCGGTGAATTCGGGACCGATTGTCACGGCGCGGCTGTTCCTTGACAGCCATGGGGCCCGCGGCCATAACGGCGCCGGTCCGGCAGCGGGTCGGCGGGCCGAAGGCGCGTCCGAAGCTGTCGGTCCTCCATGACATCGACTGGAAAAAGCCGGTCCGGACCAACAAATCCGCGCGCCGGGACAGAACACGAGGAAAAAAATGTTCGCGGTCTTCAAAACCGGCGGCAAGCAGTATCGGGTGGCCGCCGACGACGTGCTCAATGTCGACAAGATCAAGGGTGAGCCGGGCGAGATCGTCGAGTTCGGCGAGGTTTTGCTGGTGGGCGGCGACAGCGTGACGCTCGGCACGCCGACGGTTGCTGGGGCCAGCGTGGCGGCCGAGGTGGTCGAACAGGCGCGCGGCCCGAAAATCATCGCGTTCAAAAAGCGCCGGCGCAAGAATTCGCGGCGCAAACGCGGGCATCGCCAGGAATTCACCCGCATTCGGATTACCGAAATTCTCACCGAAGGCGAGAAGCCGAGCCGGGAAGCCAAGGCGAAGCCAGGCGCCGGGGCGGCATCAGCGCAGGACACGGCTGCCGCTTCGGCTTCGTAGGACTGATTTGGGCGCGCAAAGCGGGCGCAGCGGGCGCCGGTGTGGACGCGACAAAGAAAAAGCCGGATTCGGTGATGCATTTGTCATGAATTCGGTGTAGAAGGTCGTTGAAGAAGGTTCGGAGAAGAGCCGATGGCTCACAAGAAAGCAGGCGGTTCCTCGCGTAACGGCCGCGATTCGGCGGGCCGCCGCCTCGGAATCAAGATTTTCGGCGGCGAAGAGGTTATCGCCGGCAACATCATTGCGCGCCAGCGCGGCACCAAGTGGCACGCCGGCCGCAACGTCGGCGTCGGCCGCGACCATACGCTGTTCGCCCTGACCGCCGGCCGCTTGCAGTTCCGTACCAAGACCAAGGGCCGAGTCTTCGTATCGGTACTTCCGATGACGGAGGCTGCGGCCCAGTAGCACGGTGGATCAAACGAGGTCCGCCGGCATCCAGTCGAACCGGCGGGCCCAATGGGCTTGCGAAACAGGGGGAGACCGGGATGCCGGCTCCCCCTTTTCGGTTTTTCTGGAGCCCATGCCATGGCGACCCTTTCGCAGCAGACTTTTGCAGCGGCGGATGCGCAGAGCGCGGTCCCCGTGCTCAAGACCGACCGGCTCATCTTGCGCGCGCCCGGCCCGCAGGACGCGGCCGCCATGGTCCGGCTCCTGGCCGATCGCCGTATCGCGATCAACACGCCGCGCATTCCCTATCCGTACGGCGTCGACGACGCGCACCAATTTCTTGCCTCGACCAACCGGCTGGACGGCGAGGCGACCTTCGTCGTGACGCTGGATGCAGCGCCGATCGGCGTCTGCGCGGTCGAGCCGCGCGAGGACGGTCCAGAGATCGGCTACTGGCTCGGCGTGTCGCACTGGGGTCAAGGCTACGCCACCGAGGCGGTGCGCGCGCTGATCGACCATGCCTTCGGCGACGTTGCGCATGAGACGCTGCAGGCCGGCGCACGCGTGAGCAATCCGGCGTCGCGCCGTGTGCTGGAGAAATGCGGCTTCCAGTGGACCGGCGTGCGTCTCGCGCGCATCCGCGCCATCAATTCGGCGGCGCCGACCGACCGCTATCGGCTCGATCGCCGGCTGTGGCTGTCGCTCAGGTCGTGGAGCTGCGCGGAGCGCGTTGCGTAGGACATCGCATCAGACGCCCGCGTGTCTTGAGTTCCCGTTCGGGAACTCGCCGGCAACAAGTCGTTGACAGCGGCGTGCTGCGGACGGACGATGTAAACACGGGTCGCGTGCTCGCGCATCGCGATTCGCAGATTGGAAATGGAGGTGTCATGCCCCCGGGCCAGTCGAGCCGCGATGACCGCCGCTTCATTGTTCGGGTTGCGGCGTAGCGGCATTCACGAACGGCACGTCGGGAGCGGCCTCTCGGGCCGCAGCAGTGAGGCAAGGCCCACCCCGGCCCCTCCCGGCGCCGCTCTTGTTGTAAGCTTGCTCGTTATCGTTCTGCTGCATCACCATTTATTGTCCGATTATCGCCAACCAATATCGATCGCTCCATGCGGAGCGGGTTCGATCTGAATTATCTCGTGGCGCGATGAAGTTCCTCGACGAAGCCAAGGTCTACATTCGCTCCGGCGACGGCGGCAACGGGTGCGTGTCGTTTCGGCGCGAGAAATTCATCGAATTTGGCGGACCGAACGGCGGTGACGGCGGCAAAGGCGGCGACGTGGTCGCCCTGGCGGCCGATGGACTGAACACGCTTATCGATTATCGCTACCAGCAGCATTTCTTCGCCAAGAATGGCGGCGCCGGCATGGGTAAGGATCGCCACGGCGCCGCCGGCGCGGACGCGATTCTGAAAGTGCCGGTTGGCACCCAGATTTACGACGACGACGGCGAGACGCTGCTTGCCGACCTGACTGGGCCTGGTCAGCGCGCCGTGCTGGCGCGCGGCGGCAATGGCGGTTTCGGCAACGCCCATTTCAAATCCTCGACCAATCGCGCGCCGCGCCGCGCCAATCCGGGTCAGCCTGGCGAGGAGCACACGATCCGGCTGCGGCTCAAGCTGATCGCCGACGCCGGCATCGTCGGCTTGCCCAATGCCGGTAAGTCCACGTTCCTGGCCGCGGTCAGCGCCGCCAAGCCGAAAATCGCCGATTATCCGTTCACCACGCTGACGCCGCAGCTTGGCGTGGTCGACGTGGACGGGCGGGAGTTCGTGCTCGCCGACATACCGGGCCTGATCGAGGGCGCGCACGAAGGCACCGGTCTTGGCGACCGCTTCCTCGGCCACGTCGAGCGTTGCCGCGTGCTTCTGCATCTTGTCGATGGCACCGGCGGACACGCCGGCGAGGCTTACAAGGCGGTGCGCCGCGAGCTCGAGGCGTATGGACACGGACTCGCCGACAAGCCGGAGATCGTGGCGCTGAGCAAGGCCGACGCGATG
>JASHQS010000119.1 GCA_030038995.1 Xanthobacteraceae bacterium | reverse complement strand
TCGCGGCCGATCAGCGGGTCGATCTTGCCTTCGCGCGCCTTCTTGTTGAGGTTGACGCAATAGGCGTCGAGTGCGTCCACCTTCTTCTTCTGCTCGTCGCCAGGCTTGGCGTCGCTGTCCTCTTCGGCGCCGCGCACTGGGCGGGCCTCCGACATGCCCGGCCGCTTGGCGATGCCGTGGCTGATGTAATTGACGGCGTCGTAGCGCGTCATGTCCTGCTCCTGCAGGAAATACGCGGCATGGCTCTCGCGCTCGGCGAAGATGGCGACCAGCACATTGGCGCCGGTGACTTCCTCGCGGCCGGAGGACTGCACGTGGATCACGGCGCGCTGGATCACGCGCTGAAAGCCGGCGGTCGGCTTGGAATCCTCGGCGCCGTCGGTGACGAGGTTGTCCAATTCGGATTCCAGGTAGGCGACGAGACTGCGGCGCAGCTTCTCGAGATCGACGTTGCACGCCCGCATCACTGCGGCGGCGTCCTGGTCCTCGATCAGCGCCAGGAGCAGGTGCTCGAGCGTGGCATATTCGTGATGCCGCTCGTTGGCGAGCGCGAGCGCCCGGTGGAGCGACTGTTCAAGGCTGCGTGAGAACGTCGGCATTTCAGAGTCTCTTCTTCATCTGTATTGGGACGCGCTCCCCGGGAATCACTTCTTCTCCATTATGCACTGCAAAGGATGCTGATGTTTGCGGGCAAAGTCCATGACCTGCGTCACTTTGGTCTCGGCCACCTCGTAGGTGAAGACGCCGCACTCGCCGATGCCGTCCTGGTGCACGTGCATCATGATGCGCTGCGCCGCTTCATGGTCCTTGTTGAAGAAACGCTCGAGCACATGAACCACGAACTCCATGGGCGTGTAGTCGTCATTGAGCAGCAGGACGCGATAGAGATTGGGCCGCTTGGTCTGCGGCCGGGTCTTGGTGATGACGGCGGTGCCGGGACCGCTCTGATCGCCCTTGCGCCTACGCTCATCGTCGGCCATGACCAGCGGTCGTTGCGTGCTGTGGTTGTTCGACTGCATGTGACGTCTGTCGTGCGGACTTGCCCGATATGCGCGACCCCACGCCGGATGGCTGCCGGCCGCCGCGCTCCCGATATACTATCATAGTGAGCAAGCCGGTTGCGTTCCAGATCGAATAGCCACACCGATCGTACGATCCATCGCTCCACCGCATTTTCGGCGCGGCGCCCGATGCCGGCGAGCGCCGTCGCCGCAATGGCAACTCCGAAATTATGGCAATCGATCCGGCCCCTGACGGTCAATTTTAACTCCAGTCGCCCGATCGCGGGCGAATGGTGACAACGGCGAAGACGGAAATTGGTTGCGGGCCGATTCGCACATGACGGCGCAAAGCCGTCGCGGCGGCGCTCGAACGCATGGCTTTGCCGCGGCGCGCCGCGCAACCGCCACACGTCAGCCACGGTGACGAAGAGGCAAAATCGCCGTTCCCCCGCGCCGGCCGACAGCAGCGGTCGTCACGGCGTCGCCGCCGGGTCGGCGAAAGCGGTGCGCAGCGGCGCGTAGGCCTCCCTCGCGAACTCGACGTAGAGTTCGCCGAGCTTGGCGGTCTCGGCGACAAACTCTTCATAGGCGGACCGCGCGAATTGGCTCTGCACCTCGAAGGCGCTTTCCAGGCTTTTGGCGCCGGCGAGCCTTTCCCATGCGGCGGCGGCGGACTCGGTGGATTTCTTGGTGTAATCGATGACTTCTATGGCGATCGCCTGGGCGCTTTTGGTCCAAAGCCCGAACGCGTTCAGCGTCATGTCCAAGGCGGCTTCGCCGGCCTTCCCAGTGGCTTGTTTGCTCATGCTTCAACCCTCTTCCCGGGGGTTTGCCATCGGTTGATATGGTTAACGTCTAGCCGCCGATTGCCTTGAAAAGGCCGTTTCCGGCATCAACCATAGTTATAGTGCGGCGCACAAAATACAAAGGTGTCAAAGCGCTGCACCCAGGGCTGCTGGCAAGGCGACGAGGCAATTTAACCCATTGGCAAGCACGTTCGCCTAGCTTGGCTGACCGGCCCCACCCTAACCTCCGGAACAAGGAGGTTAGGGGGTGACCGGTTCTTTAAGTCGGGGGGCAATGCCTCTCTTTGCGCGGCTGGATGGGTCGGGCCAAGCCCGGCTTGGCCGTGCGGGAGGAGCACCGTCCCGAAGGGTGAAAAAGGGGTGAGCCCCAAAAGCGCGGGCTCTGCGTGAGTTCAGGGACGGGGTGCCAATGGGTTGGGCGAGTACCGAGGCCCGGCATAGGCTTCGCAGTTGCGTTATGGTTCTTGCCGCGATCGGCGCGGCTCTCACCTACACCACCGGCGCAGCCGACGCGCGGCATCATTATCGCCATCGCGTGCACATCCACCTCGCACGCCATGTCCGGCACGGGCACTATTCCGGTCAGGTCGGAGGCTACTCACCGCCAACCGCCTCGATCGTAATTGACGGCAATAGCGGGGCGGTGCTGGAGCAGTCCAACCCGGATGCGCTGCGCCATCCCGCCTCGCTCACCAAGGTGATGACGCTCTACCTGCTGTTCGAGCAGCTCGAAGCCGGCAAAATCCGGCTCGATACGCCGCTCAAGGTCTCCGAGCATGCCGCCGAGCAGGCGCCCACCAAGCTGGGGCTGCAGCCGGGGCAAACCATCGCGGTCGAGGACGCCATCAAGGCGGTCGTCACCAAGTCGGCCAACGACGTCGCGGTCGTCATCGCCGAAAATCTCGGCGGCAGCGAGCAGGCGTTCGCGGCGCAAATGACGCAGAAGGCCCGCGCGCTCGGCATGAGCCGCACCACCTACGTCAACGCCTCCGGCCTGCCGGACGACGACCAGATCACCACGGCGCGTGACGAGGCCTTGCTTGGACGGGCGATCCAGGATCGCTTCCCGCGCTTATACCGATTCTTCTCCACGACCTCATTCGTGTTCCGCGGCCGCACCATCCGCGGCCATAATCATTTGCTCGGCTCGGTGGCGGGCGTGGACGGCATCAAGACCGGCTTCACGCGCGCTTCCGGCTTCAACCTGATGACGTCGGTCCACCGCGACGGCCGCTTCATTGTCGGCGTGGTGCTCGGCGGCCGCTCGGCGTTCGAGCGCGACGCCCATATGCGGGCGCTGATCGACGCCAACATCCGATTGGCTTCAACTTGGCACACCGCGCCGGTCCTCGCCGAGCGCGGCGCGGCAAAATATGTCCCGCCGGCGGTCACGCTCGCCAAGCCTCCCGCCAGGGCGGTTGCCAAGCGAGCAGCGCCGCCGCCGGTCGACCCGACGCCGACCGCAACGGCCGGCGCGCGGGTGACGGCAGGATCGAGCGATCCGATCCGGCCGGTCCTGGTCAAGACCATCTCCTATCGCATGGTGACGGTGCGATCGGCCTCGATGCAGCCGATGCCGGTCCTCGTGCCGGTGGACGCGTCAGCCCAAGTCGTTCGGCAGCCGGCGCAGCCGGTGGCTGATGCGGCACCGCTTACCGTCGAACCGGTCAAGCGCAGCGCCGAGCCGGCACCGCGCCTGGCCGAACCGCCGGCCGCCGCGGTCGCGGCGCAAGCCGGCCCCATCGCGGCGCCGCACTTCGTCCTTGCCTCGCGCGCGCCGACGCCTGATCCGGCACTGCCCAAATCAGAGCGCGTGCCGGCCGAAACCGCCAAGCTTGCGCCGCAGAAGCAGGCACCCGCCGTCCCGGCAGCGCCACAGCATGCGCATGGCGGATGGGTCATCCAGATCGGCGCCTTCGACGGCGAGCAGGAAGCTCGCCAGCACTTGAGCGATGCCCGGATCAAGGTTCATGCGGCGCTCGCCGCGGCCGATCCGTTCACCGAGCGCGTACAGAAGGGCGACAAGGCGTTTTACCGGGCGCGCTTCGCCGGCTTCGACAAGGCGACCGCCGCGGCGGCATGCCGCCAGCTCAAGCGCAACGATTTCGCCTGCCTGGCGCTCAAGGATTAGACGATAAGACCGTCCCGCTCGCTGGGTTGCGGAAGCGTATTGCGGAAAGACGGCCGCGTAACAGGATCGGCATCAAGGAGACGGACGGGAAGCCGCGCGAGGACCGCTTTTGGAAACCTCAGCGATGGCGGCGAAGCAGCACGTCCTTGGCCTCATTGACGCGGGCCGCAAGGTACGTCGACCCCCCTTGGTCGGGATGCAGTTTCTTTATGAGGGAACGGTGCGCGCGGGCGACGTCCTGGGCGCTCGCCCCCGGCTGCAAGCCAAGGATCTGATAAGCCTCCTCATCGGTCATTTTGCCGCTGCGCGCCGAGCGCGGCCCGCGCCCCGCTGCCGCATCAGCCTGCGCGTATTCACGCCAGCCGGGCTGCCGGCGATCAAGATACGCTGCGAGTAGATCGCGGCTGTCGGCATCGAAGGCGCCCAAAAGCCCGATCAGGCTCGGCAGGTCGAGCGAATCGAGCGACGCACCTTGGCGTGGTCCGGCCAGAATGCGGCCCCGCATCCGGCCACTGCCATGGTCCAGTTCCATTTCGAGATACGCGGTGCGCACCCGCGAGACTTGTCCGGCTCCGGTCTGCAGGCGCGGCCCGAAGAGGTTGACAGGCCAAAGCGCCACCCAGCCCAGCAAGCCGAGGCCGAGCACGCCGACCGTCACGGCGGGACCGATCTCGCCGCGAACGAGCAGGAACGCCGCAAACAGCAGCGTCGCAGCGCCGCCGAGACTGCGCACAAGCCGCGCGGCCTGCTTGGGGTCGGCCTTAGCGAACGATTTGGCGGCCCAAATCAGCAGAAGGAGGACGGCAACGCCGAGGAGAAAGGCCATTTGCGGATTTTGGGGCTACTGGAGCCGTTTGCGCAATCGGGCGCAGCGATTACGCTGTTCCGTTCGGCCGACGCGTCATGCCGGCGGCAACGCTGCGTATCTATAAATGATACGCGGCGATATTAAGAGCACGCCGTTCCCCCCTCGGTTTAAAGGTCCGGCGGCAAACGCCCCTACTCGGCGAGCAGGTCGTGCGTCTCCAGCGGCTTGTCGGCGGCGGCGAGCCATTCGGCGCGCGCCGCGGCGCGGCGGCGGCCGCGCGCGTCGACCGGCAGCTTCAACGCCTCGATCAAGGTTTTGACCTCGTCGCGCGCGGTGACGTGCGACACGCTCGGCTGCTGCCCGAGGGTGTCCTCGCTGAGCTCGTCGAGCGCGGTCAGTCCGCGCGGAAAGAATTCGCGGTAGACCACGCGTTCGGCAAAGCCGTCGGCGGCGCGAAAGCCGAGCTGGCGCGCAAGCTGCTCGACGCCCTCCCCGACCAGCCGCTTGTTGCGCGAGCCGAGGCTCGACAGCCGGTTGCGCAGCACCACCCAATCGATCAGGCCGCCGTCGACCAGGCGGCGCTGCCGGCGCGCCTCGCGCACCATCGCGGCGTAATGGCTGACGCCGGTGACCTCGAACGTGGTCGGGTCGACGATGCCGAGCACGTCGAAATCGAGGAAGCTGTCGTTGAGCGGCGTGATCAGGGTGTCGGCCATCGAATGGGCGAGCCGCATCAGATAGGAATCGGTGGCCGGCGTGTCGACGACGACGAAATCGTGCGTGTTCTCGACTGCGCTCACCGCTGCGGCGAATGCCGCGAACTCCTGCGCTTCGATCTCGTCGACGCGCAGGCCGGCACCGCGGGCGACGCAATAATGCGTCGGCACGTCGAGCTTGACGCGGGCGCGCTCGGCCCAATCGCGGCGGTTCTCGATGTAATGAGTGAAGCTCTTCTGCCGCGAATCGAGGTCGATGGTGGCGACGCGCTGCCCGGCCTGCAGCAGCGCCACCGCAACATGCATCGCCGTGGTCGATTTGCCGGAGCCGCCTTTCTCGTTGCCGATGACGATGACATGCGCCGAACCGGGCCTGCCGACATCCGCCTGCATCAACATGGCAACGCCACCCCTGCGCTGCCGGCCGTTGTCAGGCTTGCAACGCGTGCGGTCAAGATACAGCATTGCCGGCGATAAGTTAATCATTAACCACGGAGCGCGAGCAAAAAAGCTCGGCTGTGCCCGCGCCGCAACGCTGCTCGTTCAACACGATGGCAAAAAAACCAACTGCATCGCGGCGCAACATGCGTGTCGCCCGCACGCTGCCGGCGCTGACGCGCGCCATCGCCGCGCTGCGCGCGCGGCGCGGCCGCATCGCGCTGGTGCCGACCATGGGTGCGCTGCACGAGGGCCATCTGTCGCTGGTGCGGCTTGCGCAAAAACGCGCCGAGCGCGTCATCGTCTCGATCTTCGTCAACCCGACGCAATTTGCGCCCAACGAGGATTTCCGCAGCTATCCGCGAACGTTTGCCGCCGATCTCAATGCGCTCGCCGCGCAACACGTCGATCTGGTCTGGGCGCCGGCAGCCGAAACCATGTATCCGGAAGGGTTTGGCACCAAAATCGTCCCGGAAGGCGCGGCGCTGGCCGGTCTCGAAGATGCTTTCCGTCCGCATTTTTTTGCCGGCGTCGCCACCGTCGTGGCGAAACTCTTGCTTCAATGCGCCCCCGATATCGCGCTGTTCGGTGAAAAGGATTACCAGCAGCTCAAAGTCATCACCCAGCTCGCCCGCGATCTGAACCTGAAGACCCGCATCGTCGGCGCCCCGATCGCGCGCGAGGCCGACGGCTTGGCGCGCTCCTCGCGCAACGTCTATCTCACGCCCGACGAGCGCAAAGCGGCGCCGACGCTCTACCGCGCGCTGCAAGCATGTGCGGCGCAAATCGCCGCCGGCCAACCGCTCGGTGCCGTTCTCGATGAGGGCCGCGCAGCGATCACGCGCGCCGGCTTCGCCCTCGACTATCTCGAAGCCCGGCACTCCGCGACGCTGGAGCCGATTGGCTCGGCACAGGAGGGCCCGATCCGCCTCCTGGTCGCGGCGCGGCTTGGGCGGACGCGCCTGATCGATAATGTGGCGGTGTAGTGGGCGTCTGGAGCAAAAAGGAGGGGGCGGACCGCAGCCCGCCCCATTTTGTGCGTTCGCTTGTTAACGGGAGGCCCTCAATCAGCAGACCGCTAGGTCTTTCGGTTCCCAAAGCGTTGCACGTGAAGATTGTGGTGCAATAAGCTTTGTAAGTCAAGCGGCGTAGCGGCGTAGCGGCGTAGCGGTAATGGCCAACCGCAACTCAAACGCATTGCCACATTGTCATGAGGTGGCGCGTTTGCGTTTGTCATGATAGCACACGATGGTGCGATATGCAATGCGTTTGATAGAACCAAAAATGTATGTCACTAGTTGCTCTGCCTGCGAAGCGATTCGCGGCTGGAGCGGGCGAAGAAAGCACGGCGGAAGCAGATCGCTGATTTGCTTCCGCTCTTCATGCGTTTGGGCTATCGGATTCACACATTATTTGACTCTGGCTCTACTGCGGTTCGAGACGTTTTGACTGTGATAGACTCTAACAAGACAGAAAAACGGACTTCCAACAGAAAGTATAGGCCATGATGTTTGCGGCAGGGCAAAATTCATGATCGTCCAACTCATTGATCTGACTCAGGAAGATGTATGCATCCCATAGATGCGTTTGGGAGGGAGCATGGATTGAAAAAGACATCACATCCATATCGCTTGGGCCTTGATTTAGGAACGAACTCGCTGGGCTGGTTCATTGTTCGGCTTGATCGAGACGGCGATCGATGGCGCCCCACCGGCCTCGGGCCCGGCGGTGTTCGCGTCTTTCCCGATGGCCGCGATCCACAATCCGGTACCTCCAATGCCGTCGATCGCCGCACCGCGCGCAGCGCCCGCAAGCGCCGTGACCGTTTCGCGGATCGATATTTCGGCCGCCGCACCGGGCTGATGGATGCCCTTGTCCGCCACGATTTGATGCCGGTGGACCTCACGGCGCGCAAGGCGCTGGAAGCGCTCGATCCCTACGAATTGCGCGCCAAGGCGCTTGAAAGTCCCCTCCCCACTCATCACGTCGGCCGTGCACTCTTTCATCTCAATCAGCGCCGCGGTTTTCTGTCCAATCGCAGGGCCGACAAAAAGGATGACGACAAAGGTGCGATCAAGCAGGCGGCGACCAAACTCAAGGAAGCGATGCAGCAAGAGAGCGCGCGCACGCTGGGCGAGTTTCTGTGGCGCCGCCATCAGGAGCGCGAAACCGTCCGCGCGCGGGCTCATCTCGAGGGCACGAAGGCGAGCTACGACTTCTATCCAACGCGCGATCTGCTGCGGGCCGAGTTCGATGCAATCTGGGCCGCGCAGGCGCCGCACCATCAGAGCATGACCGATGCGGCGCGCGATGAGATCGTCGACATCATCTTCTATCAACGGCCGCTGAAGGCACCGCCGGTCGGTAAATGCAGCCTCGATCCAGCGACGGAGCCGTTTGAAAAGGACCCCGAGGGCTATCGTTGCCCCTGGGCGCATCCGCTGGCGCAGCGCTTTCGCATCTATCAAGAGGTCCGCAACCTGGAAGTCGGCGAAACCGGCGGCACAAGGACAAAGCTCGCCAAACAACAGGGCGACATCGTCGCGCTGGCGCTGCTGCAGAACAAAGAAGTCAAATTCGACAAGCTGCGGACGTTGCTGAAGCTGCCTGCGGAAGCTAAGTTCAATCTCGAATCGGAGCGGCGCATCGCGCTCGACGGCGATGCGACCGCGGCGCGGCTTTCGCACAAAAGCCTATTCGGCAAGTTTTGGCGTTCGCTCGACCTGGATCGCCAGATCGCCATCGTTGAGAAGCTGTTGAATGAACCCGATGAAGTCGAGCTGACGCTTTGGCTCAAGGGCAAATGCGGCCTCGATGTGGAAACAGCGGAGCGTATCGCCGATGCGACGCTGCCCGAAGGCCATTGCCGGCTCGGGCTGCGCGCCATCAGGAAGCTGTTGCCGCTGATGGAGGGCGGCTTGCGCTACGACGAGGCCGCCAAACAGGCGGGCTACGATCATGCCAAGCTGCCGACCGGCGAAATCCTGGATAAGTTGCCGTATTATGGGCAGTGGCTCGCGGACGCCGTGGTCGGCAGCGGCGATGCGCGAGACAAAAAAGAAAGGCAGTTCGGCCGATTTCCTAATCCGACAGTGCACATCGGCCTTGGCCAATTGCGCCGTCTCGTCAACCGCTTGATCGCCGAATTCGGGCCGCCGGCGGAGATTGCCGTCGAATTCACCCGCGCGCTGAAACTGTCGCCCGAGGAGAAGCGCCGCGTTCAGGCCGAGCAAAGGAAAAACCAGGAGCTCAATCAAAAACGCGTCGAGAAGATCAGGGAGGCGCTCGATAACCCGCAGTTCGATCCGTCCCGGCAGGATCTGCTGAAGATGCGGTTGTGGGAGGAACTCGGTCCGGCCGACGACCGGCATTGCCCCTATACGGGCGAGGTGATCGGGATTCGACGCCTGCTGTCCGAGGAGGTCGATATCGATCACATCTTGCCGTTCAAGATGACGCTCGACGACAGTGCCGCCAATAAGATCGTCTGCATGCGTTACGCGAATCGCGCCAAGCGCAAGCAGATACCCTATCAAGCCTTCGGCTCGAGCCCGACGATCAACAAGTTCCCTTATCGATGGAGCGAAATTGCCGCGCGCGCGGCAATGCTGCCCAAGAACAAGCGCTGGCGTTTTGACGCCGATGCCCGCGAGCAGTTCGAAAAAAGGGGCGGATTCCTTAGCCGCCAGCTCAACGAGACCGGCTGGCTGGCACGCCTGGCGAAGCAATATCTCGGCGCCATCACCAATCCTTACGACATCTGGGTCGTGCCCGGCCGACTCACGTCGATGATCCGTGCCAAATGGGGCCTCAATTCGCTGTTGCCCGACCACAACTATGCCGGCGTTCAGGACAAGGCCGACGAGTTTCTGGCGGCCACCAAGGACATGGAGTTCTCCGGCATCAAAAATCGCGCCGATCACCGCCACCATGCGATCGACGGCCTGGTCGCCGCGCTCACCGATCGCTCGTTGTTATGGAAGATGGCGAACGCCTATGACGAGGAGCGCGACAAAATCGAAATTCCCACGCCGT
The DNA here is from genome assembly GCA_030038995.1 of Xanthobacteraceae bacterium. Lineage (GTDB taxonomy): Bacteria > Pseudomonadota > Alphaproteobacteria > Rhizobiales > Xanthobacteraceae > BOG-931. The sequence goes on along the minus strand of JASHQS010000119.1, from coordinate 6,230 downwards.
GGGACAAAGACAGGCTTCGCGAAGACCTCAAATCGGCGCTTGATCGCATCGTGGTATCGCACAAGCCGGACCACGGCGTGCAAGGCAAGCTCCATGAGGACACCGCTTACGGTCTGGTGAAGGGCCCCGAAAAAGAAGGCGCCAACCTCGTTTATCGCAAGCCGATTGAAGCGCTGAACGAAAATGAAATTGAGCGGATCCGCGATCGCCGCCTGCGCGATATCGTGCATGCGCACGTTGCAGCAGAAAAGGCCAACGGCGTTGCGCTGGCGGAAGCATTACGCAAGCTTCATACAAAGGCCGACGATCCGCACATCAAGCACGGGCTGCGCCGCGTGCGCTTGTTGAAGCCGGAGAAGCCTGAATACCTCGTGCCCGTGCGAGACCGGCGAACGGGAACGCCCTACAAGGCTTATTCGGCGGGTGAGAATTTCTGCATCGAGATATTCGAAACGGCCGACGGGCGGTGGGACGGCGAGGCGATCCGCCGCTTCGATGCGAACCAGGCGGCTCATGCGCCACGCTGGCGACAGGAATATCCCGGCGCCAGGCTCGTCATGCGGGTTCACAAGGGCGATTTGATCCGTCTCGAACACAACGGCAAGAGCGAGATCATGGTGGTGCATCGCCTCGACGCGGCAGCCCGTCGATTCAAGCTGGCTGCGCACAACGAAACAGGCAATCTTGATCGGCGACACGCCACGAACAACGAGATCGATCCGTTTCGCTGGCTGATGGCCTCTTACAATACGCTGAAGGAAAGAGGCGCTGTCGCCGTCCGCGTCGACGAACTTGGCCGTCTCTGGCGTATCCAAGGGCGCCGTTAACCAAACATTAACCAAACCATTGCTCGCGGCGAGCCTCCGCCGCAACCTGCAGGTCTGCGCTTGCGGAGACCGAAAGGTGGTTGGCCGCGTTGTCGAGGTCGCAACGGACGGACGGCATCTCGCCGTCGATCGGGGTTTTTTGACCGTTGCCGAGAAAGGTGCCGAGGTCGGACGTATTCCGCTTGATGATCTTGCCGCGGTGGTCGCAAACGCCCACGGACTCACTTACTCGAACAATCTCATGGTCACGCTTGCCGCGCGCGGCGTGCCGGTGATCCTATGCGGCCCGAACCATCGCCCGGCAGCAGTGGTGTGGCCGGTAGACGGTCATCACGCCCAGGCCGGACGGATGAGCGATCAGGCGCGAGCAAGCGCGCCACTGAAGAAGCGGCTATGGCAGCAGATCGTACAAGCCAAAATCATGGCACAAGCCGCCACATTGGCCGCCGTTGGCGCCGAAGCCGGCGGATTTCGACTGCTGGCGCGAAAGGTCCGGCCCGGCGACCCCGATAACGTCGAGGCCGAGGCGGCGCGACGATACTGGCCATTGTTGTTCGGACCGGGATTTCGCCGCGATACCGGCGGTGATGGCGTCAACGGCCTGTTGAACTATGGCTACGCCATTTTGCGCGCGGCAACGGCGCGTGCCGTGATGGCCGCTGGATTACACCCCAGCCTCGGCTTGATGCACGCCAATCGAGGCAATGCCATGGTCCTGGTGGATGATTTGATGGAGCCGTTTCGGCCGCTGGTCGACCGCGAGGTGCACCGTCTCAAGGGCGAGGGTACGACCGAGGTTTCCACCGAAGGGAAATCTGCGCTGGCCCGAATCATGGTGATCGATTTGCCGGTGGATGATGGCGTGAGCCCGCTGATAACCTGCTTGGAGCGGCTCGCCAGCTCTTTGGCTAAAGCATACGGCGGCGAGGCTGATCGCCTTGTTCTGCCGCATCCGGGCCTTCCGCTTGGTTTCTGACGAGGTGAATGTGGCCAGGGGCGAAGACGGAAGTCCTCCCGCTTTATCAGGCTATAGAATCATGTGGCTGTGCGTGTTCTTCGATTTGCCGGTAGGAACGCCAAAGCAGCGAAAAGCAGCGACCCGCTTTCGCTTGAAGTTGCTCGACCTCGGCTTCGAAATGACGCAATATTCCGTGTATCTGCGCTTCTGCGCGGGCAAAGAGCAGGCCGAAAGCTATGAGCGCAAGGTCGAGGAGGCAATGCCCAGCGCCGGTAAAGTGCACATCCTCGCCATAACCGACAAGCAGTACGAGAATATCCGAACCTACCGTGGCCGAAATCGTGAACAGAGCCTCAAAAATCCCGAGCAGTTCGCTTTATTTTGACCGGCGCGGCCCCGCGATCTGGACCTGTGATCGAGAAAAAAGGCCCCGTTTCCAGGGCCTTGAGCGCTTTCCAATTCTAGCGGTCTGCTGATTGAGGGCCAACCGCAACCGTTGGGGGAACGCGGGCTGACCAACGTCTATTCTAGCGGTCTGCTGATTGAGGGCCAACCGCAACCATGTCGTATTGCAGTCTCCCCTTGTGTTGATTCTAGCGGTCTGCTGATTGAGGGCCAACCGCAACGCCGGAACCGAGAAAGCCCTTGACAACATGATTCTAGCGGTCTGCTGATTGAGGGCCAACCGCAACAGGCTTGCCAGACCGCCGATGGGTTTAGCCATTCTAGCGGTCTGCTGATTGAGGGCCAACCGCAACGGATAGGCGCGCCGGCTGCGTAGTATTGGAATTCTAGCGGTCTGCTGATTGAGGGCCAACCGCAACATTGGGGTCAGTCACCCAAAATTCGTCAATATTCTAGCGGTCTGCTGATTGAGGGCCAACCGCAACACGCAGCAGCTCATGTCATTCCCGACCGGGATTCTAGCGGTCTGCTGATTGAGGGCCAACCGCAACAGCGGGATCGTCGGGCACAACGACATCAAAATTCTAGCGGTCTGCTGATTGAGGGCCAACCGCAACAGCCGAATCACTCTAGCGCGTCAATAGCCAATTCTAGCGGTCTGCTGATTGAGGGCCAACCGCAACAAGCCGACGCGCGCCGAGACCGAGCTTGCGATTCTAGCGGTCTGCTGATTGAGGGCCAACCGCAACCAAGGGCGAGTACATGAACGAATGCAGGCAATTCTAGCGGTCTGCTGATTGAGGGCCAACCGCAACTCGTCCATGACAGCCTCGGTTTTGCTTGGTATTCTAGCGGTCTGCTGATTGAGGGCCAACCGCAACAGCGAGCGAGAGGAGCCGCGCTAACGTGGTATTCTAGCGGTCTGCTGATTGAGGGCCAACCGCAACACGCGACCCTACGACGGCGATCTATGCGCAATTCTAGCGGTCTGCTGATTGAGGGCCAACCGCAACACCGATGGCACCGACAAAGCCGAGCGCGATATTCTAGCGGTCTGCTGATTGAGGGCCAACCGCAACGCCATCGGCAATCACGCCATCACCAAATCCATTCTAGCGGTCTGCTGATTGAGGGCCAACCGCAACAGATTGCCGACGCGGACCTTCGGGCGAAGAATTCTAGCGGTCTGCTGATTGAGGGCCAACCGCAACATACTCCGCGGCAACCAATTTTGCGGCGGATTCTAGCGGTCTGCTGATTGAGGGCCAACCGCAACCGGGCCCCGAAACGAGATACGGGGCGTCGCATTCTAGCGGTCTGCTGATTGAGGGCCAACCGCAACCGAAGCGCCGTGTGATAGCCCATGGGAGGGCTATCACACGGCGCTGCGCTTCGCGCGGGCGGACCGCCAAGACGATTCCCTGGTTGGTGGTCCACGATGTATTTTAACGGACCTGACGTTGCACGCTGCCCCGATCGTGGAAACATCAAACGCCTTAGCCGCTCACTCCGCCGCCGCCTTCATCGGGTCCTTCACGTTCGGGAACGTCTCGAACTCCGTGTTCCAGAGCTGGCCGTCGATCTTTTCGACCTTGCGGATGTAGATGTTGGAGACGATGTCGCGGGTGCCGGGATCGATGGAGACCGGGCCGCGCGGGCTTTCCCACGCCATGCCTTTCATGGCGGCGATGAGCGCGTCGCCGTCGGCACTGCCGTCGGTCTTTTGCAGCGCTTCGTAGATCAGGTGCATGCCGTCGTAGCCGCCGAGCGAGACGAAGTCGGGGCGGAAATTGCCGGCCTTCTCGATGGCGGCGACGTAGGTCCTGTTGAGCGCCGAATCGTGGGCGGCCGAATACGGCCCGGCGGTGATCATGCCGAGCATCTGGTCGCCCATGCCGTTGAGGTCGTCGTCGTCGGTGAGGTCGCCCGGGCCGATGATCTTGATCCCGCTCTTCGCCAGTCCGCGTTCGGCGAACTGCTTGGCGAAAATCGGCGCCTGGGTGCCGGGGAAGTAGATGAACGCGGTGTCCGGCTTCAGGTCGGCGATGCGCTGCAGGAACGGCGCGAAATCCGGGTTGGCGAGCGGAATGCGGATCGACGCCATGATGTCGCCGCCGACCTGTTTGAAGCGGGTGACGAACGCGGTCTCCGCCTCGACGCCGGGCGCCCATTCGTTGACCAGCGTGACCACGCGCTTGGCGCCGTTCTTGGCCGCCCATTCGGCCAGCATCCAGGATTGCGGAGACAGGATGAAGCCGGCGCGCACGAAATAGGGCGATTTCGTCGTCGTGATCGAGGCGCCGGAGCTGATGCACAGGGTGGCCTTTTTTGCCGCGGTGACGAGCGGCGCGATCGCCAGCGAACACGGCGTGATGCCGATGCCGATGATGTCGACCTTGTCGTTGACGATCATGTCCTGGACGATGCGGTGGGCGACGTCGGCGACGCCGCCGTCGTCGCGCACGCTCACCTCGATCCTGCGGCCGGCAACGGTGTCGCCGTGCTGTTGCATGTACAGCTTGATCGCGGTGCCGGCCTGACGGCCGACGGCGGCAAAGCCTGCACCGGTCAGCGGCATGCTGATGCCCATTTTCAGAACCGTGTCGGCGCGGGCGCGGCCGGTTGCAAAGCCGCTCAATGCGGTTGCCGCAGCACCCTTGAGCAGCGTTCGACGTTGCATTTGCTTCCTCCCCCCTTTTTCTGTCCTCCTCCGCCGCGCTCCGCGGCGCGAGGATGAATAAATTATGCCGGCTCGAGATGCGGAATTTGCGGCCGTTCGCCTTGCGCCTTGCCGCTGATCGGCGGCGTGGGCAGGCGCGCGGTGCCGCTTTCCATGACGAAGCTGTGCTCGAGCGAATACCAGGGTGCCGCGACGTCGGGCGCCGGCGCGCCTTTGCTCGTGTCGTGGCGCACGTAATTGCCGATCAGATGGCGGGTGACGCCGAACTGCACGTCGGTCTCGATATGCTCGTCGTCGGGCACGTAGAGCTGCGAGATCAACGTCTTGAAGCCCGGCTTGTAGGCCAGGAAATGCAGATGCGCCGGCCGCATGTTATGGCGCCCTTGCGCGCGTAAAAGTTCGCCGACCGGGCCATCGACCGGAATCGGATAGCCGGCCGGCTTGACGCTGCGGAAGCTGATGCGGCCCTGCGCATCGGTGGTGAACTTGCCGCGCAAATTCATGTCGGCCTGGACCGGATCCTGATTTTCGTAAAAGCCTTCCGGCGAGGATTGCCAGATATCGACTTCGGCGCCGGCGATCGGCTTGCCGCCGGCGTCGCGGAACGCGGCGGCGACGAACAGCGCCGGTCCCGGCGTCGGCGAGCGCACGATCGAGCCGCCGTTCGGCGTCGGCGGCGAGTGCATGCGCCAGAACGGGCCGAGCAGGTTGGCGTCGGTCTCGGTCTGGCCCTTGTTGCCGTTGTTGATGAGGCAGATCAGCGTCGAGAAGCCGAGCGAGCCGGACATCAGCACGGCCTCGTTGTGGGTCGCGGTGGTGTGCTTGCCGAGCGCGACAATGTAGGCGATGGCCGCCTGAAACTCCGCTTCGGTGAGCTTCACCTCGCGGGCGAAGTCGTGCAGGTGGCGCACCAACGCCGACATGATCTCGCGCAAGCGCGGATTCCTGGCGCGCGCAACCTCGCTCAATACGGCTTCGGTTACGTCCTTTTCGTTCTCGATGATCATGGGTCAGCTCCACAACGCCTGCTCAAGCCACCAGATGCGGAGTTTAGGGCATCGGACACGGCCGCGCCATGTGCGCAAAAACCTCACATCAGCCCGAGTTCGCGCAGCTCCCGCCGCAACTTTTCCGGCATGGCGGCGGCGCCCGGCGCCGCCTTGTCGAGATCCGGCGGGGCATCCGCCGGCGCGAAATAGCGCCAACCTTGGAACGCGCGGTACGGCCGCGGCGCGACCAGCACCACCTTGGGCTCGAGCACCAGACCGCAGCGGCCAATGCCGTCCTTGTCGCGGAACGGCCGCACCGCGCGGATGCGCTGGCGGCACATGATCTCGCCGCGGATCACCCAATAGAGCGA
>JASHQS010000118.1 GCA_030038995.1 Xanthobacteraceae bacterium | reverse complement strand
CTAGCTTCGGTCTTAATCCGGTCGGGGTACGCCGTTGCGAGCGACGGCCTTCTCTAATCGAGAAGAAACACTACCCGAAATAATCTGGTGGCGATCGAGTGCGCCGCCTCACCCACGCGCCTTCGGAAACTGCGCGAACGCCTTGAGCGTCGTTTCCGAGACGTGGTGTTCGATGCCTTCGGCATCGGCTTCGGCCGCTTCGCTTGGCACGCCGAGCGCCTCGAGCACGTCGACGACGAGCCGGTAGCTCGCGGCCGTCATCGGCGCCGTTGCCGTGCGCCTGCTCAATGGGTTTCTTATTCTGCAGCTTTGCGGCGTGCCGCTGCCGGGATTGGCTGCGGCGGGCTAAACGGAATCCGGATGATCGGCTCGGATCATAGCCCGTCGCGTTGCGATCGATGGTTTCTCTGTTCAACGAAGAAAACGACCCGAGCCGATCTGCCGGGAATCGTATTAAAGGTCGTCGCCCGGTCGCGTTGCGGTCGGCGGCGTTCGCTGATCGACAACAAACGGACTATGACTTCGCCGGTGGGGCGAGCAAGAAACGCTCGAGGCTGGTCCGCAAATGCGGACCAGTTGCCGCTTTGATCGAGGCCGCGCGTCGGCAAACGGCGGCCCGCTTGCTATCAGACGGTCTTCAGATTCTCGGCGGCCGATTTGCCGGTCTTGCGGTCGGTCACGATCTCGAAGGACACGCGTTGGCCCTCCCTCAGTTCGCGCAGACCGGCGCGCTCGACGGCGCTGATATGGACGAACACGTCCTTGCCGCCGCCCTCGGGCTGAATAAATCCGTAGCCCTTCTGCGTGTTGAACCACTTAACGGTTCCGTTGCTCACGAGACACCTCTCCTTTAGGCACGTCGATGTGAGCCGTGCGCGAACGCCCGGCTCGGTTAGCTCGAGATTTTGGTGAAGGATCGTCGGTCAGCCGCGCTATCGTCGCTGAGTGGCCAAGTCTTTCGGCCGCAAACTCGATCCGCCCTATGTAGCGGTAACCGCGCTGCCGCGCAAGACGGGGCGCGGCAGCCGGACGGCGACGGCCCTGCAGGCTTAAAAAAGCGCTGTCAGCAGAATGAAAATTGTGCTGATTGCATTTGCCGCGCATCCTTTTTCTACGCGCATTGCGCGGCGCCGAGGTCACATTTCCGACATAGAGGATCCGAGGTTTCAGGACGCGGCAGCGACATGCCGGATCAGCGCAGGCTGTCCCAGCCCGGATCGGGCGCAAAGCGCGGCCCGTATTGCGCGGCCAGGCGCTTGAGCGTGTCGCGCACCTCGGCGATGCCGCGGCTGCGTGCGTAATGCAGCGGTCCGCCGCGGAACGGCGCGAAGCCGGTGGCGAAAATCATCGCGCCGTCGAGCACCGCCTCGTCGGCGACGACGCCCTCGCGCAGGCAGTTCACGCAGGCATCGAGCATCGGCAGGATCAGCCGGTCGGTGGCATCGGCCGGCGGCGCGGCGTCTTCATGGGATTTGACGGCGCGGCCGTCCTTCCAATCGTAGAGGCCTTTGCCGGTTTTCTTGCCGAGCTCGCCTTTGGCGACCTTATCCTTCAGCCATTGCGGCGCCTCCGGCATGTCGCGGCGCAGGCTGCCGCGCAGCGTTTCGGCGACGTGCAGGCAGACGTCGAGCCCGACCTCGTCGGCCAGCTCGATCGGCCCCATGGGCATGCCGAAATCTTTCGCCGCCTTGTCGATGGCCTCCTTCTTCACGCCGGCATCGAGCATGACCAAAGCTTCGAGCAGATACGGCGTCAGCGCCCGATTGACCAAGAAGCCCGGCGCGCTCTTCACCGGCGCCGGCAGCCGGTCGATGCCGCCAAGAAAGCCGCGCGCTTCGGCGAGCACCTCCGGCGCCGCCTGATCGTGGCCGACCACCTCGACGAGCTGCATGCGCGACACCGGATTGAAGAAATGGATGCCGACGAAACGCTGCGGCCGCGCCAGGTCCTGACGCAGCTCTTCGAGCGGGATGCTCGAGGTGTTGGTGGCGAGGACCGCGCCGGGCTTCATTCGCGGCTCGACGGCGGCAAAGATCTTGCGCTTGAGCTCGAGGTTTTCCGGCACCGCCTCGATGACAAGATCGGCGTTTGCCGCCCCGTCACCCCTGATGTCGGGGATCAAACGATCGAGCGCGTCGCGCACGCGCCGCCTATTGTCGCGGCCGATCTTGCCATAAAGCTCCGCCGCGCGCCTCACGGCGCCGCCGATCGCATTGCGATTGGTGTCGGCGAGCGTGACGAAGAAGCCTTGCCAGGCGCACCAGGCGGCGATGTCGCCGCCCATGGTGCCGGCGCCGATGACGTGCACGCGGCGGCCCTGCCACGCGCCGCCGGCGAGCTTTTTCAAATTCTCGCGCAGGAAAAACACGCGCACCAGATTTTGCGCCGTGTCGCCGACCAGAAGCTTTGCAAACGAGGCGATCTCGGCCTCCCGCATGGCCTCGGCATCGCCGCCGTGCTCGACCCAGAGCTCGATGAGCGCGTAGGGCGCCGGATAATGCGCGCGCGGCGCGCGTTTGGCGGCTTCGCCGGCCATGCGCGGCGCCAAGAGCCGGCGCGCCGGCTTGCTGTTGAGGAGCGCGCCGGCAAAGCCCTGCTTGCTGCGGCGCAGCTCGCCGTCCACGGCGGCCCGGACCGCGCCGCGCACATGGCGCTCCTGCGTCACCGTATCGATCAGGCGCAGCCGGCGCGCGCGGCGGGCGCGCTCGGTGCGGCCGGTCAGCATCATGGTCATGGCGGCGACCGGATTGATCAGGCGCGGCAGCCGCACCGTGCCGCCGAGGCCGGGATGCAGGCCGAGCAGCACTTCGGGAAAGCCGAAGCTCGCGTCGTCGATCGCGATGCGGTAGTCGCAGGCGAGCGCCAGTTCCAGCCCGCCGCCGAGGCAATAGCCGTGGATGACTGCGATCGTTGTCGTCGGCAGGCGGTCGAGCCGGTCGAGCACGGCGTGGCCGCGCGCCAGCAGCATTTCGAGATTGGCGATGTCGGTGACGCCGCGAAATTGCGCGATGTCGGCGCCGGCAGCAAATCCGCTGGGTTTGGCCGAGCGAATGACCACGCCGCGTGGCGCGTCATGTTCGAGCTTGCCGAGGACGTCATTGAGCTCGGCCAGCACCGCTTCCGACAACGTGTTGGCGCTTGAGTCTTTCTTGTCGAACAAGAGCCAGGCGATGCCGTCTGCATCGGTGCGCAGGCACCAATGCGCCCACGGCGCCGGCTCTTGCGCGGCTGCGTCGAGCGCGAATGGGCCGAGCTCGAGATTGCGTTTGCCCAGGATGGCGAGTGCGGGCTTTCTCGCTGGTGTGCTGGTCATGGCTGCCGGCCGCGTCAGACCGCTTCGATCAGCATGGCGCCGCCCTGGCCGCCGCCGATGCATTCGCTGGCAATGCCGCGCCGTTTGCCGAGCCGCTTCATGGCATTGACGAGATGCAGCACGATGCGATTGCCGCTGGCGCCGACCGGATGGCCGACGCCGATGGCGCCGCCATCGACGTTGAGCCGCTCGCGCGGGATGCGGCCCGCGGCGCCGGGCAGGCCGAGCGCGTCGCGGCAGAACTCGTCGTCCTGCCAGGCGGCGAGGCAGCCCAAAACCTGGGCGGCGAAGGCTTCGTTCAGTTCCCATAACTCGACGTCGTCGAGCGAAAGCTGGTGGCGGCGCAACAGCGGGGTCGAGCAATAGACCGGGCCTAGTCCCATGACGGCGGGATCGAGTGCCGACCATTCGCTGTCGACGATCATCGCCTTGGGCGTGAGCTTGTGCCGCATGAGCGCGTCTTCCGAGGCGAGAATGACCCACGATGCGCCGTCGGTGATTTGCGAGCTGTTGCCGGCCGTCACCTTGCCCCACGGCCGTTCGAAGGCAGGCTTGAGCTTGGCAAGCGATTCGGCGCTGCTGTCGGGCCGCACGCCGTCGTCGTGGTCGTACACCGTGCCATTGCGCGCGAAAGCCGGCTCGATCTCGCCGGCAAAAAAGCCGTCGCGCTGCGCGGCTGCCAATCGCCGCTGGCTTTCGGCGGCGTATTCATCGGCTTCGCGGCGCGTGACGTGAAACAGATGGCCGACCAGTTCGGCGGTCTGGCCCATGTTGAGCTCGGTGATCGGGTCGGTGAGGCCGCGTTCAAGCCCGATGACCGGCTTGAGCAACGCCGGCCGGAAGCCGAGCAGTGCCGAAAGTTTGGCGCCGATGGTGCGCGCGCCGAACAGCCGCGCGTACCAATTGACCGCGCCGCGGCTGAAGACGAGCGGCGCATGGCTCAGCGCTTCGGCGCCGCCGGCGAGGATCAGGTCGGCACCACCGTCGCGAATATAACGGTAGCCGGTGTCGATCGATTGCATGCCGGAGCCGCAATTGATCTGCACGGTGAACGCCGTCATGGCTTCACCCATGCCGAGCCGCAGCGCGGCAACGCGCGCCGGATTCATCTCGTCGGCAATGACGTTGACGCAGCCGAGGATCACGAGATCGAAGGCGTCGGGCGCGAACGGCTGGCGCAGAAGCAGCGGCCGTCCGCACGCCACGGCGAGATCGACCGGCGTGAACGGGCCGGGCCGGCCGCGCGCCTTGATGAACGGCGTGCGGCTGCCGTCGACGATATAGACCGGCCGCTTCACTCCGCCGCGGCCGGCGGAAAGCGGAGCGGCAATTCGTCCGACGTCGCTGTTTCGGGCGGCGTCGCCTGGAATATCGCTGATGACTCGTCTCCCTGATGCAAGGCGCCGCGGCTGGTCAGTTCTTCCGGCGCGAAATCATCGACGGCGATCGCCGCGGCCACGGCTTCGGCAGCGGCTTTGAGCTGCGCCGCCTCATCGGCATTGATGGTGCGCTGGTTGAGCGCCTGATCGACGTCGCGCACGCGCGCTGCCTGCATGCGGTCGCGCAGCGGCTGCACGGCGGCAATCATGGCGAAGGCGCGCTCGAGCCGCGCCAAGCCGTTGTGCGGCTCGCCGTCCGGCGGATGGAACAAATCCACGACGAGGCGGTCGCGCGCGGCGCTCGGCGCAGTAATGATGGCGGCGCAGCGTGCGGTCAGACGGTCGGAAGGGCCGCGGCGGCGCGGTCCGAGCGGCTGGATGAAAAAGCGCAACAGCCAGCCGACCGGCCGGATCGGGAAGTTGGCGAAGATCTCGTCGAAGCCAGCGGCGATGGCGGCAAAGCTCGCCCGCATGCACCACTCGAGCAGCGGCAGATCTTCGCTGCGCCGGCCTTCGTCGTTCCAGCGTTTGAGCGCCGCGCTCGACAGATAAAGCTCGGAGAGGATGTCGCCGAAGCGCGCCGACAGCATTTCCCGGCGCTTCAAGCCGCCGCCGAGCGTGAGCAGCGCAACGTCGACGGCGAGCGCGAACGCGGACGAGTAGCGGCCGAGCTGCCGGTAGAATTTGCGCGCCGCGCCGGCCGCCGGCGCCGGCGCCAACAGGCCGCCGGTCCAGGCGCGGCCGCAGGCGCGCATCGCGTTGATGACGCTGTGGCGGACATGGCCCCAGAAGGCCGCATCGAACGCCTCGAGGCCGCGGCGGCGGTCGGCGTCCTCGAGCGCCATCATTTCCTGCAACAGATAAGGATGGCAGCGGATCGCGCCCTGGCCGAATTGGATGAGGCTGCGGGTGACGATATTGGCGCCCTCGACGGTGATGCCGATCGGCACGCCGCGATAGAGGCTGCCGAGATAATTCAGCGGCCCCTCGATGACGGCCTTGCCGCCGTGCACGTCCATGGCGTCGTTGACCGCGATGCGCATGCGCTCGGTGGCCTGCGCTTTCATGATGGCGGTGATGACCGCCGGATGGTGCCCGGCATCGAGCGCCGCGCAGGTCATGCGGCGTGCGGCGTCGAGCAGATAGGCGGTCGCCGCCATGCGGCCGAGGCGTTCCTGGATCGCTTCGAAGCGCGCGATCGCGACGTGGAATTGCTCGCGGATGCGCGCGTAGGCGCCGCTGACGTGAGCGGTGTAGGCCGCGCCGGCGGCCGACAACGACGGCAGCGAAATGCCGCGGCCGGCGGCGAGCGCGCTCATCAGCATTTTCCAGCCCTTGCCGGCCTGCGCGACGCCGCCGATCACGTAATCCATCGGGATGAACACGTCGCGGCCCCAGTTCGGGCCGTTCTGGAAGACATGCATCGCCGGCAGGTGGCGCCGGCCGATGCTGATTCCGGCAAGATGCGTCGGCACCAAGGCGAGCGTGATGCCGGCCTCGTCGCGGTCGCCGATGAGGTGATCGGGATCGCGCAGCTTGAACGCAAGGCCCATCACGGTCGCGATCGGGCCGAGCGTGATGTAGCGTTTGTGCCAATTGAGCCGGATGCCCAAGACGTCGCGGCCTTCGTAGCGGCCGCGGCAGACCACGCCGCAATCGGTCATCGACGCGGCATCCGATCCGGCTTCGGGGCTGGTCAGGCCGAAGCAGGGAATCTCCTCGCCGCGAGCGAGCCGCGGCAGCCAATAATCCTGCTGCTCCTTGGTGCCGAACTGCACCAACAGCTCGCCGGGGCCGAGCGAGTTCGGCACCATGGCGGTGCAGGCGGCGCAGATCGAGCGCGACGATAGCTTGCGGATCACTTCCGAATGCGCGTAGGCGGAGAAGCCGAGGCCGCCGTAAGCCTTCGGAATGATCATCGCGAAGAATTTTTTCTCCCTCAAGAACGCCCACACTTCGGGCGGCAGGTCGTGCCATTGCCAATTGATCTTCCAGTCGTCGACCATGCGGCACAATTCTTCGACCGGGCCGGCGAGGAACTGCTGCTCCTCTTCGGACAGCCGCGCCGGCGCAAAGGCGAGAAGCTTGTTCCAGTCGGGATTGCCGGTGAACAGGTCGGCATCCCACCACACGTCGCCGGCTTCGATGGCTTCGCGCTCGGTATCGGAAAGCCGCGGCAAGGCGTGCTGCGCCAGGCGAAAGATCGGCCTGGTGATCCAGTCCCGCCGGAAAGACGAATGGGGCATGAAATTTCCCTGCTCTGGATGCGATCGGCCGTTTGCCGAAGGCCGGATATTTTAAGCCGCCAAATGTTACTTTTCAGCCTTTAGTTTTTCGGGCTCCTCCACCATGTCAACGGCGGGTGCCAGGAGAAAGCGCGATTTTGCCGGTATATGGGCGGTTTTGCGGGCAAGATTTGGGCTCGCCCGCCCCGCCGTGACCAAACCTTGGCCGCCAATCGCAGGTCTTGGGGCAGCCGGCGCGGCGCCGTGCGGCCGGTTTGGCGCCGACCTAAGCTGCGGCCAATTGCTCGCAAATCGTTTTAACGGCTTGTGAAACAAGTCGCGGCTCCGGCGTTTCATACACAGAACCCAATAAAGGAGCTATTGCCATGTGCGACTATAGCCTTCACGGAGTTGCCTCCCGGCCGGCGAAGGTCGGCGACCGGCTCGTCACCGCGGATTTTCGTAATACTCTGACCCGAGGATTTGCAGCAGTCGGGGAGCCTGACGTCGCGGTGTGTCTGATGCCCGGAACCGAGCTTGCATTCGAGGCCGAGGTCGAGCGCCATCACGCCTGGCTGCAAACCGTGTTTTTCCACAAAGACAAATGGAAGATTCCGCACAAGGTCGGGCGGTTCCGTCAGATCAACATGGACAACCCCGCCACCCATCACGACGCCATCGAATTCCCGGACGGTAGAGTCGTGTTGCTGACCCGGCTGCGCCCCGGGCAGCATGCGTCGGTGTTGCAACTGCCGGTCCGTCCGCACGCTGCGGCCGAGGCAAACAGCGAGCAACGCGCGGCCAGCCCCGCTCCCGCCCGCTGAACGTGACGGCGGGGCGGAGTCATAACGCCGCCCATCGGCGCTTCATGCGTGCCGCGCTCGCAAAAGGGCGCGCGCAAGGGCGATGCCGCGGACGTTTTATTTGGCAGAGTCGGGAATGAAGCGCTCGCGGGGCGGCGGGGGCTTGCTCCGGGGCCCGCCGGCAGCGCCGCGCCCCGGCCGAGCTATAACGAGCTATAATTCGCGCCGCGAACTGATTCGGGGACCCGGCCGTGGCGCTGCCCAAGAAGAAGCTCAAGAGGTTCTATGCGAGCCTGCACGTCACGCGCGTCGAGGACTGGTGCGTGGAAGCCGAAACCGCCGAGCAGGCGCGCGCCTTGCTGGCGGGCGGAGAGGGCGACCGATTGCGAATCGGCGACTGCGTTTATCTCGACGTTGCCGAGCTGAGCGACTGAACAGCTTTCGATTATCATCGGCCGGCCGCCCGCTTGGCCGGAGGTTTGACCGCGGCGGGCGCATCCGGCTTCGCGATCGTCGCCGCGCCGGACTGCTGCCGCTGCGCACCGTGCCGGCGGGCGTAGACGTGGGTGAATTCGGCGCCGAGCAGCACGATCTGTGCCGAGTAATAGACCCAGATCAACAGCATCACCAGCGAGGCGGCCGCCCCATAGGTCGATTGCAGCGCCAGCTTGCCGACGTAATATCCGATCAGGAATTTCCCGGCTTCGAACAACGCGGCGGTCAGCGCCGCGCCGAGCCAAACGTCGCGCCAACCGACCGGCGCATCGGGCAGCCATTTGAACATCATCGCGAACAGAAAAGCAATGACCACAAAGGAAATCCCGGAGCCGACGATCTGCAACGTCGGTTCCGGCAGGTAAGAGCCGAAATATTTGCCGATCGCCGAAAGCGCTGCGGTAAGGATCAGCGAAACCAGCAGCAGAAAGCCGAGCGAGACGACGCCGGCGAGCGAAACCAGATAGCTGCGCAAGAGCGGCCACCAGCCGTCTTGCGCGGCGGTGTCGCACTCCCAGATCGTGTTGAGCGCGGTTTTGAGCTGGACCACGACGCTCACCGCGGCAAACAACAGCGTGCCGACGCCGAAAATCGTCGCCAGCAGCCCCTGGTACGGGTGATCGGCGCCGTTGAGCAGCGCCTGCAGCGCTTGGGCGCCGGAATCGCCGAGCAGTTTGCGGACTTGGCCGCTGAGCGCGCCGCGCGCCGCTTCGGTTCCGAACACCATGCCGGCAATCACGGTGGCGATCAGCATCAGCGGTCCGAACGAGAAGATCGAGTAATACGCAAGCGCCGCGCCGAACGTCGAACACTTGTGATTGGACCAGTTGCTTAAGGTTTCTTTCAACACGGGGCACGGCTCCGCGGCAGACGCCACAAGCTCATAATCGCCGGCGTTTGCCGTGAGTTCCGCGCGGCACCGACGCCGGCCCGCGTCGGCCCGCGCCGGCCGATCCGCCAATTCGCCTGTTTGATCGCAGCACGCCGCCGCGGCGCCGGTGGTCCGGAACCCGACATGATGCTGACGGTTATTTGATCGGGCCGCGGGTGTGCGGCGGCACGTCGCCCCCGCGGTGCCTGTATTGGCGCGCCGCGCATTTGTGGGTATTCGTGCGCCGCATTTTTAGGAGGACGCCATGGCGAAGAAGAGGAAACGGAAATATTCCCGCGGGGCTGGGCGAGAGGTCGAGAGCGAGATGCGCCGCTACAAGCGCGGCACCGCAAGGAGCGGCAGACGCGGCAGGGCCGGCAGGGTCAAGAGCCGCAAGCAGGCGATCGCCATCGCATTGTCCAAGGCGCGCAAGAAAGGCAAGCGCGTGCCGCCCAGGAAGACATGATTGGCAACTGCGCCCGGCGCGCCGAGGCCGCCGGTTTTGTCAATTGCGGCGCTGGCGCTTTGGTCGGGTATCGAATATCCGTGACGGCGGCCGGACGGCCAGGAGCGCGCCATGCCGGGCAAACGCATCCAGATCGACGATGAAAGCTGGGCGGCGCTCGATCTATTGGCGCGCGACCGCATGATGACCTTTCAGGAGCTGGCGGACGAAGCGTTCGCCGATCTTTTAAAGAAGCACGGCCGGCCGGTCGACCTGCGCGCGGCGTTGCGGCGCAGCGCCGGCGCGAGCGCGAAGGTCGTCCCGCTGAAAGGCGGCGAGGAAAAACCAGCCAGGCGCGGCCGCGGCAAACAGCCGGCCGGATAATTTCGCATCTTGCGCGTTTAACGCCGACGGCATTAAACGCCGACTCATCTCCGTGTCATCATCCTCGTAAAAGCGGGTGATCCAGTTCGCCGCCGCTTGGGCCGGACACCGTGACGTTCGTGGCTGCCGGATGCGCCGCGTTCGCGGCATGACATGTCAAGATACCGCCATAAGGGCTGATAGACCCGCTCGCAGGCGGGCTGGAACCCCGGACTTGAGAACCCAGACTTGGGAACCCGGACTTGGGAAACCCGGCCCTTTCGCCGGCGTTGTCGCTCCGTCGGGTTCCATAGGAGTCCACCAAATGAACACGATGAAAACGCTTGGCCTCGCAATCGGTATCGCGTTTGCCGCCTCCTCGTTCGCATTGGCCCAGCAGGGCAACCCGCAAGTCAATGCGGCCGCCAGCGGCGGCGGCGGGACGCAGCAAACCAGTCAAAAGACCGGCAGCGCGGCCAACTCGCATAAGGTTGCGCACAATCAGAACGGCTACCGAGGCAGAGGCCGGTTCAGGCACTACGTAGGCAGGGCAGTCTACAGCTACTATAGCGACGGCAAGCACTGCCACATCGTCCATCACCTGCGGGGACCTCGCCAGAGAATCTGCCACTGACGACGAGCGCTCGGTTCGGCAAGCGTCGCCGCCGTCGCGCGCGATAGCCGCGGGACGTTTCGCAGCGGCGGCGAAAGCGCAGCGCCCTCGATTGGGAGGGCGCTGGCGATGGACCTTGTCGTCCTCCGCCTTCAGGATGAAAATGGATCGGTCCCGAGGCGGGCGGCAATTCACTCGCCGGCGCGATCGTGACCACGCGCTCGCCGTTTGGATACGATGCCTCGACAAGACGCCATGCACCGGTTCATGCACACGCGATGTGGGCCGGCCTCCGTCATCCTGCAATGATAGGTACTGCACCATTCGGCACACGTATACGCGGAGGCCGGAACTATTCCGGCCGCCAGACTCGCGGCGGCGATGATTGGAAATACCCGCATCATTGCGTTGATCCTTCTTTTCCGAAAGTTCAGCGCGAGCAGCATAAAAGAAAGAACCTCGGCCCCTAGCGAGTTCCGTTGGACGTGCCGCAGGCGTTTCCGACCATTGCATAAATCCGTCTGCGCTGTTGTAATCGGCTCGAGGGCTGGAGTTCGACGGATTGTCACGCGCTGCCAGCCATGCGCCGCTTTCATCTCACCATTACCTTGCCTATGACGGCCGCTCCGCGGCTCTCCAAGCGGAAGACGGCCGCTTCGCCGTGCCGCAAAATTGGACGCTGGAATCGCCGGCGCAGACACGCAGCAACCTCAGAGTAAAGGACGGCAGCAACCTCACGGTAAAGGACCAAAGCATGGCGGCGGACGCGCTTCTGATCGATCTTGCTCTGCAAGGCGGCGGCTCCCACGGCGCGTTCACGTGGGGCGTGCTCGACCGGCTGCTTGAAGAGAACTGGCTCTCCATCGCGGCGATCTCCGGCACCTCGGCGGGCGCCATGAACGCTGCGGTGCTGGTGGATGGCTGGGCGCAAGGGGGAGCAGAAGGCGCCCGCACTGCGCTCGAAGGATTTTGGCAGCGCGTGTCGCGCGCGGCAACGTTCAGTCCGCTGCAGCGCTCTCCTCTCGATCGTCTGATGGGCCGTTGGACGCTCGATACATCGCCCGCTTATGTCTTTATGGATTTGATGTCGCGGGTGCTTTCGCCGTACGCGCTCAATCCGCTCGATCTTAATCCATTGCGCCGCATCCTTGCTGAAAGCGTCGATTGCGATCGGCTTGCTCATTCGCCGATCAAATTATTCATCACGGCCACGAGCGTGCGAACCGGCCGCGGCCGCATCTTCCGCAACCCGGAGATCACGGCCGACGTTCTGCTCGCTTCGGCCTGTCTGCCGACCATGTTTCGCGCCGTCGAAATCGGCGGCGAGGCTTACTGGGACGGCGGCTATGCCGGCAATCCCACGATTACGCCGCTCATTCGCGAAAGCGATGCGCATGACACGATCCTCGTGCAGATCAATCCGCGCGAGCGGGCGGACCAGCCGCGTTCGGCCGCCGACATCCTCAATCGGCTCAATGAGATTTCCTTCAACTCGCCGCTGATGAAGGAGCTGCGCATGATCGCCTTGTTGCGCCAGGTGGCCGATCCCGGAACCGGCGAGGGTGCCCGCTGGGCGCACATGCGAACGCACCGGATCATGACCGACGCGCTGGCCAAATTCGGCGCCTCGTCGAAGCTCAATGGCGAATGGGAATTCCTGGCGATGTTGCGCGACGAAGGCCGTCATGCCGCGAGCGAATTCCTCAAAGCCCATGCCGGCGACCTCGGCCGGCGCTCCAGCGCCGACATCGACGTGCTGCTGGCGGAGTGCTGAACGATGGGCCTACTCGGCATTCTGGTCGGGTTGGCGATTTTGGTGTGGCTTGCGTTTCGCGGTTGGAGCGTTTTGCTGCTCGCTCCCGCCGCGGCACTGGTCGCCGCCGCTTTTGGCAGGGAGCCGCTGCTCGCCAGCTGGACGCAAATCTTCATGGCAAGCGCCGCACGCTTTCTGGCGCAGTTCTTCCCGTTGTTTCTGCTTGGCGCGGTGTTCGGCAAGCTGATGGACGACAGCGGTTCGGTCGCGACCGTCGCCGCCTTCATGACCAATAAATTCGGCGAGCGCCGTATCATGCTTGCGGTCGTGCTCGCGGGTGCGGTCGTCACCTATGGGGGCGTCAGCCTGTTTGTCGCCTTCTTCGTGCTCGTTCCGATGGCGCAGACATTGTTCCGCGCCGCGGCAATCCCGCGCCGCTTGCTGCCCGCAGCGCTCGTGCTCGGCACCTCGACCTTCACCATGTCGGCGCTGCCGGGCACGCCGTCGATCCAGAACGCGATCCCGATGCCGTTCTTCGGCACGACGCCGTTTGCCGCCCCCGGCCTCGGCATCATCGCCGCAATCATCATGCTCGCGTTCGGTCTGTGGTGGCTCGGCCGCGCTGAGAGTGCGGCCCGCCGGGCCGGCGCGGGCTACGGCGTGGAGACTCGAGCGAGCGTCGATGCCGCGGTCGATGACGAACTCATCCGCGAGCGGGCAACCACGGCGCGCGAGTTCGATCCGGCGGAGGTCCGCCACGGCCGGCACGGCGCGGCCGATCCTCCGGTCCTCGTTGCCGCATTGCCGCTGGTCGTGGTCATCGCGGTCAATCTGGCGATGTCGCTTGTGGTCCTGCCGCAAATCGATTCCTCATACCTCGGCGAAGAGCGCTGGGGCGGGACCTCGATCAGCGCCGTGGCCGGCGTGTGGTCGGTGGTTGTGGCACTGGCGGCTGCGATCGCGACGGTCGCGCTCCTCAACCGGACTCGTCTGCCGCAATTGCGCCACAGCATGGATGCGGGCGCCAATGCGTCAGTGCTGCCCGCCGTCAGCGTCGCCAGCCTGGTCGGGTTTGGCGCGGTCATCGCCGCGCTGCCGGCCTTTACGACGGTGCGCGATTGGGTGCTGGCGATCGAGGGCGGCCCGTTGGTGTCGCTCGCCGTGGCCACCAATATACTGGCGGC
Organism: Xanthobacteraceae bacterium; assembly: GCA_030038995.1. Classification (GTDB taxonomy): domain Bacteria; phylum Pseudomonadota; class Alphaproteobacteria; order Rhizobiales; family Xanthobacteraceae; genus BOG-931. The sequence continues at coordinate 1,884 of JASHQS010000118.1, read as the reverse complement.
GCTGACCGGCTCGGCCTCCGGCGGATTGACCATAGCGCTCGACGCGCTCGGCCATAACTACATGACCATCGCGGCGCAAGCCGGCATCAATCCCGCCTTGATGCACCGCGTTGCCGTGATCGGCGCCGGCACGCTCGACATCCTGCCGCACAACGGCGCCGTGGTGACGCTCTTGGCGCTGTGCGGAGCGAGCCATCGCCGGAGCTATTTCGACATCGTCATGGTTGGCATCGTCGGCGCCGTGCTGGCCTTGATCGCGGTCATCGGGCTCGGCACGGTCTTGGGGTCGTTCTGAACCTGCCATCGCTCGGCCCGCTTTGTGCCAGAGGCAGAGATTCTATCGCGATGAGCAGAACGCCTCTTGCCGACGTACAGAGTCATCAATGCGTCATCCGGTCTACCTGAAGTGTTCTGTGGCGGCCGGCCCGCTCATCCGCGATCTGGGTTTGCGGACCTTGGCAGGGTATCCTTGTATATTTTTCCGTCCTTCATGATGATCATCAAGTTCTTTTCCGGTGCAGCTACAAGCTCGATATGGTCAATGGGATTGCCGTCGATCACCAGCAAATCGGCAAGCGCGCCATCTTCGATGACCCCTAACTTTCCCCGGTAAGGGTTGCGCGGACCGGACATCGCCAAAAGCTCGGCGTTGATGGAAGTCGCCATCTTCAGGATGTCGGCATTGTCGTACCAGCGGGTCAGATGGGTCAGCATCAAGCCTTGGCGCTTGGTTATCGCGCTTGAAAACAAACAGTCAGTTCCGAAAGCGGTCTTAATCTTGTGCTTTTTCGCAAGCTCATAAACCGTATTTGTTCCGGCGATGACCTGCGCCAAGTTCGTCCGGCTTTGGTCATAGGCAAAAGGCGGCGTGTCGTCTTCGCTGACAAACGGCTGCGTGCTGAGCCACAGCTCCTTCTCCGCCATGAGCACGGCGGTTGCCTCATCCATCAGATGCCCATGCTCGATGCACTGGGCCCCCGCGGCGATCGCCCGCCGAATCTGGCCAGACGGGTAGGCGTGCACCGCCACGTAGGTATTGCGGTCGGCGGCGGCCTCGACCCCGGCGCGCAACTCAGGCTCGCTGAACGTAAACATGTCGAGCGTGGTGCGCGGCGACGCGACGCCTCCGCCGCCCATGAGCTTGATCTGCGAGGCACCCTGGAACAACTGTTCGCGCACACGCAAGCGGACCTCATCCGCGCTGTCGGCGATATTGGCGCTACCCGTTCGCTCGATGTAGCTCAACGGACCGCCGGGATTTCTCGGCAAATCGGACAGTGGACGCATGTCCCCGTGCCCGCCGGTGGTCGTGATCATGGCCCCCGACGGATAGATGCGGGGCCCCGTAGCGAGTCCATCGTCGATCGCCTGCTTCAAAGCGAAGGACGGGCCGCCGAGGTCCCGGACCGTTGTGAAGCCGCGCATCAGCGTCCGCTCGGCCTCGGCGCTCGCTGCAAGAAAGATATAGCCGATGTCGGCGGTAAACAGCGCGGCTAGCGGCAGCGCCGCAAAGATCGAATGCCAATGCGCGTCAATCAGGCCCGGCATCATGACGCGCCCGCCGCAATCGATTGTCTGCGCGCCTTCCGGTGCGGTCAGCTCGCCGGTCGCGATCAGCTTAATATGGTTGTTGTCGACAACGAGGCGCAGCCCTCCGCGCAAGGCTTTGGACTTTCCGTCGAAAAGCTGGAAGTTCTCGAACACGACAGGTGCGGCGGGTCCGGAAGGAGCCGCTTGCGCAGCGCGCCGAAAAATTCCGAGCGACGCAAGCGAGGCGCCCACCCCCGCAATAAATCCGCGTCGAGACAGATCTCGGTTGATTCGACGAGCAGCGAACTGAAGTTGCGGCTGGCAACAAGGACAGGTCGGACGAGATGAGAGGTC
>JASHQS010000117.1 GCA_030038995.1 Xanthobacteraceae bacterium | reverse complement strand
CGTCTTCAACAAATAATGCTGCCGCTACAAGAAGGCCTCGCCATGAATGCACGTTGCCGCCCTATTCGGGGATCGCAATTCGGCCGCGAGGAGGTGGCGATGTCGCCTGAGCAAACGCCCGCGTTCATTCGGAGCGAGCAGAAGACGTGGGCGCCGGTACTCAACCGGATTGCCGACGCGCGGTGAATCGATTTCAGATTCCGCTCGTCCCCGCGAAGGCGCATAGGGGCTAACATAGGCCTGTTTCCCGGATGCGGTGCAGCGCGCAGCGGTGCACCGCTGATCCGGGACCGTCCCAGACTCCGCAACTTGTTACGATCCCGGGTCTGCAGCGCACCACTTCGCTGCGCTTCGTGCTGCGCTGCGCCCGGGAAACACAGCTATGTTAAAGCCTATGCGCGAAGGCGGGGACCCAACTCTTTGCACGCTCTCGATTGCCGCTTTCGCGGGAATGAGCGGAATAGATCGAGCGAATAATTACCCCTTTTCGTCGCAGGCCCAGGCGCGCACCACGCAATTGCGGCCACCGAATTGATAACAACGGCGCATCGAGGCGTTCTCGGCCTTGCCGAGATGCGAGTTGATCGCCCAGCCGTATGAGCCGCACGGATTCTTGGCGTCGATCGCCATGGCGGCGCAACCGCGGCGCATCACGCCGACGATCTTGCAGGCGCTGCCCGCGCATCTTTTCAGCGCGGCCGAACGGGCGGCGGTGGCGTTATGGAAGTCGTAGCCGTAGCCATAGGCGCCGCAGGCGCCGACCGCGAACGCGCCGGCTGCCGCGGCGGCGCTCACGCCGGCCATCACAACGCACGCCGTGGCGACGGCAAGGGCCCAACTCCGCTGCAAGCTGCGCATGAAGGTCTCTCCCTCGGGACCGCCCGCGACGCTACCGGGGAAGGGTTTCCAGATGGTGAATTCTGCTCGCCGCAATTTCCGGTGATATTATATTTCTGTCGCAACTCGATCTGTCACGATACGATCTTGAATTGATCAGAGTCCGCAGCTAAGCTTACGCGCGGTGTCCCACCTTGTCCGTCAGCGCCGGCGGCATTCAAGCGCCGCAAGTGGCGAAATCCCCGCTTAGCCCTCCACAACAGCCCGCCATTCCGGGAGTCACCCATGCCTCGATACTTTCGCTTCGGTCTCACCGCCCTTGCCATCACCGCAATCGGCCTAGGCGCCGCAGCGCCCATATCGGCCCAGCCGCCGCCGCGCTGTCCGTCTATGGGCTGGGAGGAAGGCCTGATCAACTATCAGAAGCCGAACGCCGCGTTTCCGACCCAAGACACGCCGGTGACGGCGACGGACTGCGCCTTCCACCAATGGTCGTTCGAGGCCTTCGTTTGGGCGACCGCGGTGGACAGCAACGGCGTGCCGCGCTTCATGACCCTGCCGACCGAAGACGAACTGCAAAGCACGGCTGCGAATGCCGCCGAGCCTCACCCGCGTCAGTTGAAGCTTGCCGCCCGGTCGGCGGTGGATTTCGGCCTGCCGGGCTTTAGCGAAGGCGCCGGCTCCTTCGTCGAGGCGGACGGCAACGTCCTGATCGCGCCCAACGGCTATCCGGTCTACGACTCCGTCCACATGAACCCCGCCTACTTCAACACCGCGAAACAGAATCTCATCGTCAACGGCGGTTATCAGACCCAGCCGCAGAGTTCGACGTTCCCCGTCGGCGCGGCGGTCTTCAAAGCGACGTGGCTCAGGCTCGCTCCCGGAGAGCAGCCCCCGGCCGGCGTCTTCACCACGCAGGCCCTGGTCCCGGTGCTGACGGAGCTACGGACCAAAACCTCCGTTGCCATCGTGCCCGTCCCCGGACGGTTCGTAAACGCGACGGTCGCCCTGGTCGGCCTCCACGTCGTTGGCGAGACGATCAACCACCAGGAGTTCCTCTGGGGCACCTTCCAGCACAAGCTCGATGCGCCCGCGGTCCCCGACAATACCTTCACGACCAGCGGCAGCAATCCGAGCAACTTCACGTTCTATCGAGCGAACACGCCGTTCGCGCAGGTCAACCAGCCCTTTACGCCGCCGTCGTTGACCTTCAATCCGGCGACCCAGCGCTTCTCGCCCGCCAACAATGCCGTATTGGAAAACCGGACCGGCGGCGAAAATCAGCCCTCCGGCGTCAACAACGTGCTGAACGTGAACGCGCAGGGTCAAAGCTTCCTCGCCCACGAGAAGCCGCCGCAGTCGATATTTGCCAATTACGATCTCATCGGCACGGTCTGGATGAAGCCCAACAGCTATAATCTCACCAGCGACCAGACCGACGCGATCGGATCGGTGAACTTGGCCAACGTGACGGCGGAAACCTATGTCCAGGCGGCGAAGAACACGCCGATGAGCCAGGTGCTCAATTGCTTCCTGTGCCACAATCCCACATCGTATTCGTTCCAGTCGAATCCGCCGCCGCTCGCCAACCGTCTGATCGCGCTCAGCCACGCCTTGGCCGTTGGCACGGCTTACGCCACGCCAAACGCGATCATCGGCCCGGCGCGGCAGTCGGTCAGGTAGTTCGCGGTCTTGCGCCCGGACCCTCGCGGGTGAAACGGGCCGGCCCGTAACGGTTGCTTCGGGCGTCTGCCTCTCCTCGACAATTGGCTCCCGCCGCGCTTGCCCGGCGGGTTGCCGCTCTTTGCGGGGAGTGCGAGGGCGCTATGTCCTTTCCAACTCCGCTTTCACGGCCTGGAGCGCTTCCGGCGTATCGATGTCGATGAGCGCCGCGGTGCCGGTCAGCGGCACCTCGGTGACCGCTTCGGCATAGCGGCCGATCAGATGCCGCGCGCCGACGTCGCCTTCCACCGCCATCAGGTCGGGGAAGAACCGCCGCGACCAGATCACCGGGTTGCCGCGCTTGCCGTCGATCGTCGGCACCACCGCCAACGCGCCCTTGTCCGGGTCGAATGCGGCGATCAACCGGTCAATCAGCGCGGCATCGACCTGCGGCATGTCGCCGAGGCAAATGATGGCACCGTCGGCTTGCGGCGGCACCGCGGCGATGCCTGCTTTCAGCGAGGTGCCGAGACCGTCGGAAAAACCTGCATTATGGACGAACCGCACCGGGAGGCCGGCGAGCGCCGCCTCGACCCGCTCGCGCTGATGGCCGGTGACGACGATGACCGGGCGCGCCTTCGAGGCGAGCGCCGCGTCGGCCACGATGCGCACCAACGGCCGGCCGCCGATCGTTTCCAAAAGCTTGTTGGGACCGCCCATGCGGCTCGAACGGCCGGCGGCGAGCACCAATGCGGCGATGGCGCGGCCGGTCTTGGCCGGCTCTTCGCGCGGCTGCGGCCGGGTCACGATTTCCATGAGCAGGCCGCCGACGCCGAACCCGGTAATGTCCTCGCGCCCGACCGGCAGGCCGGCCAGAAGCCGCATCAACACCCAGTCAAAACCATTTTCCTTCGGGCTGCGGGCGCAGCCGGGCGCTCCGAGCACCGGATGGCCGGAAGCGTCGCCGATCATGAGCAGATTGCCGGGATCGACCGGCATGCCGAAATGCTCGATGCGGCCGCCGATCGATTCCACGGCGGCCGGAATCACGTCGCGGCGGTCGGCGATCGCCGAGGCGCCGAACACGATGGCGAGCTCGGCGCCATCCTTGAGCACCTCGTCGAGGGCGTGGGCCAGCGCGGCGCGCTCGTGCGGCACGCGCCGCTCGGCGACGATCGTGGCGCGGGCCGGCGCCAAACGCTCGGTCGTGATCTTCAGCGTCTTGTCGATGACCTTGGGGGACAGACCCGGCAGGACCGTCGACACCACGCCGACCTTGCGCACGCGATAGGGTGCAACGCGCAGCAGCGGTTTTTGCACGCCGGCGAGCGCCGCGTCGCGCGCTTCTCTGTCGACCGCGAATGGGATGATTTTTACCGTCGCGATCATTTCGCCGGCGACCACCGGCTTGTAGGCCGCCAGCGTCGCGAAGGTGATCGCTTCGTCGACGCGGTTGAGCCGGTTGACGGCGTCCTTGTCGACGACCAACACGCCCGCGCTCTGCGCGAACAGATTGGCGCGGCCGGTAAAGGCGCGATCGACATGGACGCCTTCGCCGGCGACCGCCTTGGCGAGCTCCGCGGCGGCTGTGTCTTCGGACACGTCGCCCGGTTCGAGGCGCGCCACGACGATGTCCGCGATGCCGGCGGCTTCGAGCGCGGCCACCTCGGCGGTGCCGATCCGCGTGCCTTTCTTGAGCACCAGCGCGCCCTGGCGGATGGTGTGCACGGCGGTCGCGCCGAGCGCGTCCTTTGGCGCCACCGGGCCGAACTTCATGACGCGACCCGTGCGCGGGCGGGCGCGGCGGCCGGCTCCGCTTCGCCCTCTTCGCGCCGCCGCGCTGTGATCTCCGCCGTGATGGCGACGGCGATTTCGGCCGGCGAAATTGCGCCGATCTCAAGCCCGATCGGCGCGTGGATGCGGGCAATGTCGGCGTCGCTCAAGCCTTGTTCCTTCAGGCGGGCAACCCGCCGCCCGTGGGTCTTCTTCGATCCGAGCGCGCCGATATAGAAGCAGTCGCGCGACAACGCATGAATGAGCGCCGGGTCGTCGATCTTCGGATCGTGGGTGAGCGCGACGAAGGCCGTGTAATGGTCGATGCCGAGCGGCGGCAGCGCCTTGTCGGGCCACTCGGCGATCACCTTGACGTCGGGAAAGCGCTCGATCGAGGCGAACGCGGTGCGCGGATCGACGATGGTCACGTCATAGCCGAGCAGTTTTCCAATCGGCGCCAGCGTCTGGCTGATGTGCACCGCACCGGTGATGACGAGCTGCGGCGCCGGCACGTAGACGGTGAGAAAAACGCGACCTTCGGGGCTGTCCACCATGCCGCTCTTGCCGGTACGCAGGCGCTCGGCGAGGATCGATTGCAGCGGATCCTTGGCGACCTCGGCGGCCTTGACGAGGCGCCCGTTGCCGCTCGCCACGTCGGTCATGACGATAGCGGCGCGGCGCGCGGCGCGCTCGGCGTTCAGAGTGGTGAGAAGGTCGAGTTTCATAGGTTTATCCCGTCGTCATTCCGGAAGCCGAGCGAAGCGAGGCTATCCGGAATCCATAGCCACAATACGATGACCTTGGCTCTGTGGTTATGGATTCCGGGTTCGCCGCTGCAGGGCGCCCGGAATGACACATTACTCCACCTTCTCCACATACACGCGAATCGTACCGCCGCAGGACAGGCCGACTTTCCAGGCGGTCTCGTCGGCAACGCCGAATTCCAGCATTTTCGGCTGGCCGCTCTCGATCACGTCGAGCGCTTCGGTCACCACCGCGCCCTCGACGCAGCCGCCGGAGACCGAGCCCAAAAAATTGCCCTCGCCGTCGATGACGAGATTGGAGCCGACCGGACGTGGCGCCGAGCCCCAGGTCTCCACCACGGTGGCGAGCGCAACGTCACGGCCGCCTTTGCGCCAATCCTCGGCGGCTTTGAGGATGTCGTCGTTGGTCGAAAGCATGGCGGACCTCACTTCGTTCGGAGCGAATGGCGAATGGCGAATAGGGTTTGAAACAGGTCATTCGCCATTCGCCAATATAATGCCTCACGCCACCTCCTGCATCCAAGCCTTGGGGTCGCCGGAGCGGCCGCCGCCATGCTCCAAGGCGGCGACGAGCCCGGCCATCGATTCGAGATTATGGATCGGGCGAAATTCGTCGACATGCGGCAGCATGGCACGAATGCCGCGGGCGCGCGCCTCGAAGCCCTCGAAGCGAAGCAGCGGATTGAGCCAGATCAGGCGGCGGCAGGAGCGGTGCAGGCGGTCGACCTCGAAGCCGAGCGTGTCGTCGGCGTCGCGCTCCAACCCGTCGGTGATCAGGAGCACGATGGCGCCCTGGGTGAGCACGCGGCGCGCCCACAATTTGTTGAAGACGCGCAGCGACGAGGCGATGCGCGTGCCGCCCGACCAGTCGGGCACGCTCGTCGAGCAGGCGGCGAGCGCATCGTCGGGATCGCGCTCGCGCAGCGCGCGGGTGACGTTGGTGAGCCGCGTGCCGAACAGAAACGTGCTGACGCGGCGCCGCGCCGCGGTGAGCGCATGGAGAAAATGCAGAAAGATGCGGCTGTACTGGCTCATCGAGCCGGAAATATCGAGCAGCGCCACGAGCGGCGGCGGTTTGGTTTTGGGCCCGATGAAGCGCAGGTCGATGAAATCGCCGCCGCCCTTCATGCTGGCGCGCAACGTGCGGCGGATGTCGATCAGGTGGCCGTGCGGATGCGGCTTAAGGCGGCGCGTGCGCACCTCGGCGAGCGGCAGCACCAGCCGCTTCATCGCCGCCTTGGCGGCTTCGATCTCGGCGCTGGTCATCTGGGCAAAATCCTTGCGCTGCAGCACCTCGCGGTCGGACACGGTCATGCGCGCGTCAAGCTCGACCTCGCGCTGCCGCTTGAGCTTGTCGTCGAGGCCGGAGAACAGCGCCTCATGCACGCGGGTCGAGCCGGGCTGCGGCGCCTGCGGCGGCGCGGGCGCCCGCGGCATCATCATCGCCAGCATCTGATCGATATAGCCGCGGCGCCGGAAGAAGATGCGGAATGCCTGATCGAACAGCAGCGAATGCTCGTGGCGCTTCACGAACACCGCATGCAAGGTCCAGTAGAAATCTTCGCGCGTGCCGACGCCGGCGACCTTCAGCGCTTCAAGGGCATCGAGCACCGCGCCCGGCCCGACCGGAATGCCGGCGGCACGCAGCGCGCGGGCGAAATAGACGATGTTCTCGGCGAGGCGGCCGCCAGCACTGTCACTTCCCCCGTTGAGGGGAAGGTCGACCGCGCGAGGCGGTCGGGAGGGGGGTATCTGCTCAGGCATAGGCCATCATCACAGGGCGCTATTCAGGCTCGTGCCACCAATCGCCAATCGTTACTGCGAGCAAAGTGCATGCTCGACATGATTTCACCTTATGGAGGAGTTGCTTCCCGTCGCCCCTGTTGTCACTGCTTCGGTGCGCCAATGCGGATACGTCCTGGTTCGACGACAATAAAGCGTCCACCCAATTGCTCCCCGTATCTCGCAATAAGTTCTGCAACAATTGCTGGCAAGTTGGCGCGCCTCGTTGACGGATAACGCAATAAGATTACACCATGTGTCGTCTTTGTTGTTGCATAGACAAGCTGCCCGAAATCACGATCTTCAGTGATGAAGATTCTTCGTTCGCGCACAGCTACGTCAATGACATCTACATCGCCGCTTCCCGGCGCAAACTCGATCACAGCCGCAACGTCGTGGCCCGCGGCGCGGAGCGCCCTCACTACGCGGAAATCGCAGCTCTCATCCGCAAGAAGCCGCATTCACGCGCTAGATTCCAGGGCGAGAGTTTCTTCATGAGCAAGCGTATCCGCCGCATAGGTGATGGCGGCCTGAATGTCACCTTGGGTGAGGTGGGGATAGGCCTCAAGAAGCTCGCCTTGGCTGGCGCCGTCACCGAGCTTGCGCAGGATGAGTTCAACTGTGATTCGAGTCCCGCGAATGACGGGCTTTCCGAGCATCACTTTCGGATTGATCTCGATTCGATTATGCGGCGATGCGGATGTGAACCCGATAAGGTCACTGCCCGTGCCGGCTCGCACACTGAGTGCCCTCACGCAGAGATCACGCCAACGCTTTAAGGAGCGAGGAGTCGAGCTAAGTTCTTTCCGAGCCGGACAGATCTGCATGTTCTGCAGTCCTCTCAGATCGCCGGCACGAGCCAGCTTCTCGCAAGTGTCGATTAATAGACGATAGGGCTCATGAGTCTTCGCGGAATAATCCGGAGGTTCGGGAAGCCTGCCGCTGGCCGCCGCATCCTCTGCATCATGCCAATTGTACATATGTTTTCCGCTCGGGGTCGTGTAACGAAACCCATGCGCGAACGGATCGCTCACGGCAGTTCTCCCAGTTTGCAATGTTGGAACGTTGTAACTAGCCAAAGGGGAAGCTGTCAAGGCCATTCCGAGTCGGATTCGACCCCGGAATACCTCACTTGGCTTCTGTCATTCCGCCGCGCGCAGCTCGGCTTTGACTTCGTCGAGCAGCTCCTTGACTTTGGTGCCTTCGAGCCGCGCGATGTCGTCCTGGTATTTGAGCAGGACGCCGAGCGTGTCGGAGACGGTGGCGGGATCGAGCGCGACCACGTCGAGCTCGGACAGCGCGCCGGCCCAATCGAGCGTTTCGGCGACGCCCGGTGCCTTGAACAAATCCTGCTTGCGCAGTGCTTGCACGAAGCCGACGACCTGATCGGACAGTCTTTTGCCGATCCCCGGCACCTTTTTGCGCACGATCGCGAGTTCGCGCTCGGCAGTGGGATAGCCGACCCAGTGGTAGAGGCAGCGGCGCTTGAGCGCATCGTGCACTTCGCGGGTGCGGTTCGAGGTGATGACGACGATCGGCGGCTGCGCGGCCTTCACCGTGCCCAGCTCGGGGATCGTCACCTGAAAGTCGGCCAAGACTTCGAGCAGGAACGCTTCGAAGGCTTCGTCGGTGCGGTCGATCTCGTCGATCAAGAGCACCGGGGCGCCGGCGGTGTCCGGCTCGAGCGCCTGCAACAGCGGGCGCTTGATCAAAAAGCGCTCGGAGAACACGTCGTGCTCGAGCCGGGCGCGGTCGTGCTCGCCCTCGGCCTCGGCGACGCGGATCGCGATCATCTGCGCCGCGTAATTCCACTCGTACACGGCGGCGGCGACGTCGAGACCCTCGTAGCATTGCAGCCGGATCAGGCGGCGGCTAAGCGTCGACGACAAAACCTTGGCGATCTCGGTCTTGCCGACGCCGGCCTCGCCTTCGAGGAACAGCGGCCGGCCCATGCGCAGCGCCAGATAGAGCACCGTGCCGAGCGAGCGGTCGGTGAGATAATCGGCCTCGGCCAACAGATCGACGGTGGCGTCGATCGAGGCCGGCAGCGGGCGGATGTTTATCGTCTCTTTCACTTCAATAATTCGCGGTCGGCACGACCGCGCCCTTTGAAAACGCGAAAACCGCTCCGGGCCGCAGGCGGAAGCGGGCGGCCCAACCGGCGGCATGAACCCCAGCGGTGGGACCGTCCCGGCTAATCTAGCGTCTTAAGCCGCCCATCCCAACCCTGTTTCACGGCACCGGGGAGTGGCATTTTGCTTGGCGTGGGGCAGGGCAGGAGGAGCCGATCATGAGCGCACTTGGAAGCGCCCTTGGACCAATCGAATACGCCGAGGCCAAAAATCCGGCAGTCCGCGCCGTGTTCGATGACATCAAGCGCACGCGGAAAGTCGACGATGTCAATAACTTTTGGAAATACTTGGCGCACGATCCGGTAACGCTCAAGCGCACTTGGGAGAGCGTCAAGGAGGTTATGGCGCCCGGCGCCCTCGATGCGCTGACCAAGGAGATGATCTACCTCGCCGTCAGCGTCACCAACGGCTGCGGTTATTGCATCGCGAGCCATAGCGCGGCGGCGCGCAAGGCCGGCATGACCGAAGACATGTTCGGCGAGGTGATGGCCGTGGTCGGCATGGCGAACGAGACCAATCGGCTGGCCAACGGCTATCGGGTGCCGATCGATGCCGCTTTCGAGCGCTGAGGGGAGAGCGGGCTCAGGGGTGGTTCGCACTGTTGGACGGCTGCGGTTTGGGCGCGCCCGAGGCGCCGCCCGCCTGCGGCGCCGGCGCAACTTTGGGCGGCGCCCCCACATTCTGCGCATTAGGGCCCGCGCTGTTGAGGCCGTAGAGCACGACGGCCAGAATGAAGGCGGCAACGACTGCCATCAGCGTGATCCCTCCGGCGCCGATCCGGCCGACGCTCAATTGCAGCGCCGGATCCGGCTGCTTGCGTTCATGCGGCGGCAGGCTTGCCGCCAATCTCTCTTCCGGCGTGGCGGCAGATTTCGCCGGGCCGGAGCTCGACTGCTGATGGGCGCCTTCACTCGCTTTCACTTCGTCGGCCATGACGTTTCCCGCGTGATCGAGGTCTTGCCGAAACAATTCCCGGCCGAATGATCGGGTTCCGCGGCGCACCGAAGCTTTGCCCCAGAACCGGTTCGTTAATGGGAGCTTAAGCCGGACGCTTGCGTCCGTCGGGCGTTCGTCGGGGCCTGTGGCGCTTCTTAAATTTTCATTGTTCTCGCCCTCCTAGACTGACGCACAAGACCTTGGCGCGCAGTTTGCCTGCGGCCGGTCTTCGAAGGGCATTCCCGAGCAAAGCCGATGGAGCACGGGGAACAAGGCGGCCAACGCCACGACCTGCCGCCGTCCGATGAAGGCGGCGGGCCGAGCGCAGCGTCGACGGCGGCGGACAGCCTTCGGTTCCAGCGTTCGATCGACGAGGCGAGCGCCAACGAAGCCGAAGCGCGCCGCGCGGTCGCGCTGCTCAATTCGGTCATCGACCTCCTGCCGGTGGGCGTCACCGTGCAGTCCGATGACGGCACGGTGATCCTGGCCAACCGCGCCGCCGAGGCTTTTTCCGGCGCGGCGGAGGCTGGCGCGGCAGATGCTGCCGCCATCACCATGGCGGAGCGGGTGGTCCAACCGTCCGATTCGGCGGCCGAGCGCACGCTGCTCGTCTGCGAACGGCCGGTTCGCATCCTCGGCCGGCCGCTCGTTCTTTCAACCTCGCTCGACTTTACCGAGCGCAGGCAGGCCGAAGTCGAACTGTCGCGGCGCGCCTATTTCGACGGACTGACTGGCCTGCCCAATGGAGCGCGGGCTCAGGACCAGGTTCGGCAATTGCTGGCGAGCGCCGGCCAATCCGGCCAATCCGGTCGTTTCGCGGTGGCGTTTCTCGACATCGACAATTTCAAGCACGTCAACGACTATTACACGCACGCGGTCGGCGACCGGCTCCTGCTCAAGATCGCGCAGCGCATCGCGGCGCGGCTTCGCGCCTCGGACCTGTTCGCCCGCGTCAGCGGCGACGAGTTCCTGCTGGTGCTCAATCCGATCGTGGGCGAGGACGATCTGGCAAGGCTGACCGAGGAGCTTCTGCACGAGTTGAAGGAGCCGTTTCTCATCGACGGTTACGAGATTCTCACCGCGGCTTCGATCGGAATAAGCGTCTATCCCGATCACGGCGTGGACTACGAAACGCTGCGCCGGGCCGCCGAGACCGCGATGTATCGCGTCAAAGAGGCCAGCAAGGGTGCTGCGGCTTTGTTCGAGGCCGATATGGGGCGGGCGATGGCCTCGCGCATGGCGCGCGAGCAGCGGCTGCGGCTTGCCGTGCGCGATGGGCGCGTCTGCTGCGCCTTCCAGCCCAAGGTCGACATCCGCACCCAGGACGTGGTCGGCGTCGAGGCGCTCATCCGGCTGCGCAACGAGGATGGCATCATCCAGCCGCCCGGCGAATTCATCGGGCTCGCCATCGAGCTCGGGCTGATCGACGATCTGACCTATCTGGCGCTCGCCGAAATCGTCAAGTCGATGGCTCTGCTCGACGACGCCTTCGGCGCCCATGCCACCATCAGCATCAACGTCGCCGCCAAGCAGGCGAGCGACGCCGGATTCATGACCGGCTTCTGCGAGGAGCTGAAGGCGACCGCTTGCGCCAACCGCTTCATGGTCGAGGTGACGGAAGACGCGTTTCTGGCAAAGAACGAGTTTCAGACGCGGTTTCTGCCGCGGCTGCGCGACATCGGCGTGCGCGTCTCGATCGACGATTTCGGCACCGGCTATTCGTCGTTGGCGACGCTCGCCGACATTACCGCCGACGAGATCAAGATCGACCGCTCGTTCATCACCGCCATCCACCAGCGGCCGCGCAGCCAGAGCGTGCTCAAAGCGATCGAGGCGCTCAGCGAGGCGCTCGGCATGACCATGATCGCCGAAGGCGTCGAGACGTTCGAAGAATTGGCCTATCTGCAGGCGGCGACGCGGATCAGATACGCGCAGGGCTTTTATTTCGCCAAGCCGATCTTTCTCGAAGAACTTGCGCCGGCGCGCCGCGTCGTCGGCGCCGCCCGCTCCAGCGCCGCGGCGCGCTACCGGCGGCCGCTACGCGGCTGAGACGTGGCCGGATGCCGGCACCGGGCCGGACTGCTTGCCCATCATCCTTAACGCCTGCTTAAGCGGCTATTGCCGCGCTTTTATCGGTGGTTCCGGGGCGACGGCGGCGCTCTCTGCGGCGGGCGCGGGCGGTATGGTGCAATTGCCAGCGCCCGGTTAACCGAATCTCCAGCCGAGACCGTTAGATAGCTGCCGTTGCGGACCTGCCGGGGACGGTGATTTGCCGGAAGGAGCTTCAGCTTGCTGAACAGCGAACCTCAAACCGTAGGAACGGCGGCGCCTAAGGTCGAGCTCATCGGACGCATCATCTCGGTGCACGGCTCGCGCGCCGGCGTCGGCATTCCGGCTATGTCGCCGCAGAGCCCGGAGGAAAAGCGCATCACCGTCGGAAAATTTCTCGGCGTCGCGGTCGGCAAGACGCTGTTGGTCGGCCACATCACCGACGTATCGATGCGCGCCGAAGCCGGCGTGCGCGAGCACGACGCTGCGCTGGCGCAGATCGATCTGATCGGCGAAATTCGTTCCAGCGACGGCGGCGTCGCCTACTTTCAGCGCGGCGTCACTTGCTATCCGGGCATGGGCGACCCGGTGATCTTCATCGGTTCGCGCGAGCTGCGGCTGATCTTCCAAAGCTCGGGCACGCGCATGATCGAGGTCGGCCGGCTGCACCAGGACGGCGCCATTCCGGCCGGCATCGACGTCGACGAGATGCTGAGCAAGCATTTCGCGGTGCTCGGCACCACCGGCGTCGGCAAATCGAGCGCCATTGCGTTGCTCTTGCAGCAGATCCTCCAGGCCCGCCCCGATCTGCGGGTGCTGCTGCTCGACGTGCACAACGAATACGGCCGTTGCTTCGGCGAGCGCGCTCAGGTGCTCAACCCGAACAACGTCAAGCTGCCGTTCTGGCTGTTCAATTTCGACGAGATCGTCGACATATTCTTCGGCGGCCGGCCCGGCCTCGAAGAGGAGGTCGACTTCCTGTCGGAAGTCATCCCGCTCGCCAAATCGTCCTACGCCCAGCAGATCGGGCTTGCCAGCCGGATCGTCAAGCCGGGCGAGGGCGTCGGCATCCGCTACACGCTGGACGTGCCGGTGCCCTACCGCATCGCCGATCTCTTGTCGCTGCTCGATGCGCGCATGGGCAAGCTGGAAAACCGCGCCTCGCGCATGATCTATCACAAGCTGATGACGCGGATCGAAACGGTGTGCAATGATCCGCGCTACGCCTTCATGTTCGAGAACGCCAATGTCGGCGGCGATACCATGGCCGAGATTCTGGCGACGCTGTTCCGGCTGCCGCCGAACGGCAAGCCGATGACCATCATGCAGCTCGCCGGCTTTCCGTCCGAGGTGGTCGACGCGCTGGTGTCGGTCTCCTGCCGCATGGCCTTCGATCTCGGCCTGTGGAGCGACGGCGGCGCGCCGCTTCTGGTCGTGTGCGAGGAGGCGCATCGCTACATGGCGGCCGACCACAGCGTCGGCTTCGCGCCGACGCGCCGCGCCATTTCGCGCATCGCCAAGGAGGGCCGCAAGTACGGCGTGTTCCTCGGCCTGGTGACGCAGCGGCCGGCCGAGCTCGATCCGACCATCCTGTCGCAATGCTCGACGCTGTTCACCATGCGCATGACCAACGATCGCGATCAGGAATTGCTGCGCTCCGCGGTCGCCGACACCGCCGCCAACCTGCTCGCCTTTCTGCCCTCGCTCGGCACCGGCGAGGCGTTCGCGTTCGGCGAGGGCGTCGCGCTGCCGACCCGGCTCAAATTCAAGCAATTGCCGGCGCAGATGCTGCCGCGCAGCGATACGATGGGCGATGAATCGGGCGGCGAGCACGCCCCGTTCGACAGCCGTTCGATGGCTGCGGTGATCGACCGCTGGCGCGGGCGCGTCGTCAAGCCGCGCACCAGCGCAGCGGACGAGCTTCGGGCAGCGAGCGTGCCGTCGCCAAGCCTGCAGCCGGCCGCGGCGCCGCCTCCGCCGCAGCCGGCGGCTGCACCGGCAGCCGCGCCGGCACTCGACCCCAATCGCTTCCGGCTCCTCAAGCGGCCGCTCGAAGAGCAGGCCGGCAATGGCGGGCTGGATCGGCCGGTGGCGGAAATCCCGCGCCGATAAGTACAGCTTTTTTGGCCGGCTCGCGCCGGCCGTGTCGCCACCGTGTTCAGGCCCGTTGGCAGCGGCAGCACGCCTGCGCTAAAGCAGGCGGTCGTCTTCTCTGCCGGCTTTTCATCTCATGCCGCCGCCCGCCCGTGACATCGTCGTCGTCCACAGTTCGGATTTGCCTATCGACCACGACTATACGGCGCGGCTGCATGGCGGCGACGGCACGGCGGGTCTTGCCTGCGTGCTCGATGCGACGCGCAGCGCGTCAGCCGATGTCGTCATTCTCGCCGGCGACACGTTCGACCATCATCGCCTGCCGCCGGCGCTGATCGGGCGCGCCGCCGCGCTGCACCGCATCCGGGAAACAATTCTACAGAAACAGCGGCTTTCGATACCGCCGTAATGCAAGCGGTCCCGCCGGAAAGCGGAGCCGCATATTTGTTTGTTGTTCGAGGCGCCAGGCGCTACGGCTTGGCCGGCGCAGGCGCCGGGTTGAGTGGCGTCGGATTGGGCGCCGGCGTAACGGTTCGGCTGCCTGGGCCGGGCACCGTCCGGGTCGCCGCCGGCGCCGCGTTGTTGGCAACCTTGGTGCCGCCCTGGTTCGGCGACTTGCCGACGCCGAAGGCCAGCGCCACGATGATGCGGAGGAACCCAATGCCGGCAATCCAGCCCCAGGCGGCATTGCTGCTGCGCGCGTTCGGATCGTAAACCATATCGCGCCGCATCGGATCGTTAGGATCGCGAAAATCGCTCATGTTTGCCTCCGTCGCTATAGCCGAGGACAACCGGAGCGCCGCGCTCGGCGTTCCTGGAACCCCCCGGCATACCGCCTGCGCGCTATCGGCATGTCACGGCGCAATAGGTCCTTGCTCTATGATCTTGTCGCGCCGTAGTTTTTGTTTCCTGCGGTGGTGCGCTCCAAATAAGTTTTGCGAAAATGCAAAAAGAACCTGGAACAAAATGGGAGAGAGCATGAAAAAGATCTGTGCTGCAGTGCAGCTTGATCGGGTGCGCGTCGCGGCGCTGCTGGCACTCTTTGCTGCAAGCTTGGCGATCATCGCGAATGCAAAGGCGCAATCGGCCGGCGGATCGTGGACGCTGAAGGCGCCGCTGCCCGGCGCGCGCGGCGAAGTCGCTGCCGTGGCGCTCGACGGCAAATTGCACGCGCTCGGCGGCTCGGTGAACGGCGTCGCGGGTCCCTACCACGACGAATACGATCCGGCGACCGACACCTGGCGCGCGCGGGCGCCGCTGCCGGAAGGCCGCGATCATCTCGCCGTTGCCGCGCTGGGCGGCAAGATTTACGCGTTCGGCGGCTTCACCGCCTCGGTGCACAAGGGCGCCGGCACCGACGCCTTCGCATACGATCCGGCGACCGATCGCTGGCGCATTCTGCCGCCGATGCAAGTGGCGCGCGGCTCGGCCGGCGCCGCCGTGGTCGACGGCAAGATTCATGTCATCGGCGGCCGCGGCCCTGACGCCGTCGTGGTGGCGGCGCACGAAGTTTTTGATCCGCAGACCGGAAAGTGGAGCAAGGCGGCGCCGCTGCCCACCGCGCGCGACCACATGGTCGTCATCGCGGTCGACGGCAAAATCCATGTCGTCGGCGGCCGCTTCAAGGGCCCGGTCGAGCGCACCGGGTTGCACGACGTGTACGATCCGGCGACTGATAGCTGGAGTTCGGCGGCGCCGCTGCCGACGCCGCGCAGCGGCCTTGCCGGCGCTTATTATCACGGGCTCATCCTGGTGCTCGGCGGCGAGCTGCCGCCCGATCACACGTTCCCCGAAAACGAAGGCTACGATCCGAAGACCGGCCGCTGGACCACGCTGACGCCGATGCCGCACGGCCGCCACGGCTTTGGCGGCG
>JASHQS010000116.1 GCA_030038995.1 Xanthobacteraceae bacterium | reverse complement strand
TTGCGGTGTAGCGAGGTCTTCCGCAGCAACACGCTGCGGCCTCATTGAAGGTTCAGGTCGGCTTCCGCATTGTCCGCCTTGTCGGGGTCTTCCGCAGCAACACGCTGCGGCCTCATTGAAGGATTGATGTGAACGCGAGTTCTTTCAGGTCCCAAAAATTGGTCTTCCGCAGCAACACGCTGCGGCCTCATTGAAGGCGGCCCGCGCGACGGCCAATGCCGGCAGACCGGACCGGTCTTCCGCAGCAACACGCTGCGGCCTCATTGAAGACGTGTAGACCATGCCGATAAGCGTGCAGGCATTGTTGTCTTCCGCAGCAACACGCTGCGGCCTCATTGAAGACACCTCTTCGGTGCGCGGATCGGTCATCGTCGTTTGGCCGGTCTTCCGCAGCAACACGCTGCGGCCTCATTGAAGACCGGCGTAGCGCGGCGCCGTTCTCCCTTTCCCTCGTCGGTCTTCCGCAGCAACACGCTGCGGCCTCATTGAAGACGGCGGCGGCGGGGAAGGGTGGCCCGGAGGGAGGGCGGTCTTCCGCAGCAACACGCTGCGGCCTCATTGAAGAGCAAGTTCGTCGGCGACAACGGCGTCACGCTGCCGAGGTCTTCCGCAGCAACACGCTGCGGCCTCATTGAAGATGCCGAAAGGGAGGGGCAAGTGATCTCACGTGATGTGGTCTTCCGCAGCAACACGCTGCGGCCTCATTGAAGAGCGCGTCGGCTTTCTTGGTGTGCGTGGTGCCGTCCGCGGTCTTCCGCAGCAACACGCTGCGGCCTCATTGAAGGGTCGTAGCCGTCCAGCGTCGCGCCGGCCCATGGGTACTGGTCTTCCGCAGCAACACGCTGCGGCCTCATTGAAGGACGCTCCCCGGCCTCTTTTGTGACCGTCTTGTGGAGGTCTTCCGCAGCAACACGCTGCGGCCTCATTGAAGGAATCAGCTCGGGATTGACAGGCTCAGTCTGGCGTCGGTCTTCCGCAGCAACACGCTGCGGCCTCATTGAAGGGTGCGGCGCGGTGTCGAGGAGGCGAACGCGTGGCAGCGGTCTTCCGCAGCAACACGCTGCGGCCTCATTGAAGGGGTCTCAGGTCCAGACAGTAGCGCAGGGTCTGGTTCGGTCTTCCGCAGCAACACGCTGCGGCCTCATTGAAGGGATGCGCTGACCGATGCTGAAATGAACATCCCGTCCCCTGACGGGTCTTCCGCAGCAACACGCTGCGGCCTCATTGAAGGGGGTTGATCCTGCTCGCGTGCATCGTGTTTGGGATTGGTCTTCCGCAGCAACACGCTGCGGCCTCATTGAAGGAACTTCGGTGTTGGGTCATCGTCGCAGGGCCAGTACCGGTCTTCCGCAGCAACACGCTGCGGCCTCATTGAAGGGACGGTGGCGACGAGGCCCTGCTCGATCAACATCTTGGTCTTCCGCAGCAACACGCTGCGGCCTCATTGAAGGCAGCGGTTCGCCGGCAGCACCCCAAAGATCGAAATGGGGTCTTCCGCAGCAACACGCTGCGGCCTCATTGAAGGATGGCGGTCACCGCGCGCCAGTTGGCCTGGGTGCCGCGGTCTTCCGCAGCAACACGCTGCGGCCTCATTGAAGGGTGGAGAGCATGCGCGCATAGGACGCGCGCGGTGGTTGGTCTTCCGCAGCAACACGCTGCGGCCTCATTGAAGGGGCGCCGACACATTCACCTTGCCAAGGCCGTTGATCACGGGTCTTCCGCAGCAACACGCTGCGGCCTCATTGAAGGACGCTGTTGGCCGGCGCCGGCTGCCCGTTCGGCTGCTGACAGGTCTTCCGCAGCAACACGCTGCGGCCTCATTGAAGGACGTGGTGAACAGTGTCGTGTCTGGAGATAGCAGATGAGGTCTTCCGCAGCAACACGCTGCGGCCTCATTGAAGGTCCTATGACGCGGTGCGCCCATCGCCAATCCCTCCGCGGTCTTCCGCAGCAACACGCTGCGGCCTCATTGAAGGGGCCCGAAGCAGATGGCGAAATCCGGGTGCGTGGTCGGTCTTCCGCAGCAACACGCTGCGGCCTCATTGAAGGAGCGGAGGCCTCCGCGGCAACCTGCTGTCCTCGTCGGTCTTCCGCAGCAACACGCTGCGGCCTCATTGAAGGTGCATGATCGTCAGTCCTTGGTGGAGAGCATGCGCGGGTCTTCCGCAGCAACACGCTGCGGCCTCATTGAAGGGACGAGTTTCCTCCCGCGTCTCCGATCGCCGCCTGCGTCGGTCTTCCGCAGCAACACGCTGCGGCCTCATTGAAGGCGGAACGTAAGGTGGGTTGATCTCCGGCCAACATTGCGAGGGTCTTCCGCAGCAACACGCTGCGGCCTCATTGAAGGCCGTTGACGAGAGCATCGGTGAACTCCTTGTCATCGGTCTTCCGCAGCAACACGCTGCGGCCTCATTGAAGGCACAGGCTCGCCATGCACTCCTCGAAATCCATCTGGTCATCGAGGGGTCTTCCGCAGCAACACGCTGCGGCCTCATTGAAGGCCGCCGGGAACGTTCGTCGGCGCCAACGCGGCCAAACAGGTCTTCCGCAGCAACACGCTGCGGCCTCATTGAAGGAGCGTGACCGGCGTGGCGGTTTTGCCGGCGCGCACCAAGCCGGTCTTCCGCAGCAACACGCTGCGGCCTCATTGAAGGCCGCGTTTTCGTTCGTGCGTGTTTTCCGCCCGGCAGCGGTCTTCCGCAGCAACACGCTGCGGCCTCATTGAAGGCCTCCCTGCTGCGGGAGAGAGCGCAGCACGAGTTGATGGTCTTCCGCAGCAACACGCTGCGGCCTCATTGCAGGTGTAAGTGGTCGCAGCTTCCTGAGGCGCTACGAAAGCGGGTCTTCCGCAGCAACACGCTGCGGCCTCATTGAAGCGGCGATCGCGCCCGGCGGCGCCCCTCGGCGGCCTCGCGCATATGAGGGGTCTTCCGCAGCAACACGCTGCGGTAGTGTCTCAGTTTGATTGTGGCACGGACAGGATGGCACCCCGCTTTTGAATGGTCGCTTTCATTTCCGCATCATCGATCAGGGCCACAATATCCTCCATGGACATAAGCTTGTCGGTAAGGCCGCCTGCCATTGCAGGCGTAACCCTCAGCGCTTTGTGCAGCCGGACCCAGTTGTACCAGACGAAATACAGCGCCAGCGAATGGCAGTGGTTCTCGATCTTCTTGGAGAAGGCATTGGTAAGTCGCGTGAAGCGCCGCATTTGCATTCGCATGGTCAGATTGTGCCGTTCCGTGTAGCTGGTCGAAATGTGCGCCGGATCGGGATTGCCTTCGATCCGCGTCTTGCGGGCACCGATGCACTGTGCAGGGCTATATCGCTTCTCAGCCTCGGGGCTTTCGCCGTACAGCTTCACAAGCATTCCGTAATCGATGTCTGCGCCGAAAGCTCCTTCAACGGCCTCAAGATAGGCCCTGTGGCCGTCCGTGGTGAGTTGCACGCGATTAGCGAGTCGCGACTTTAGATCGTCCATCAGGCCCATTGCGTAGTCGCTATCGCGACCGCCGACCATCCAAGACACGATCAGCTTGCTATCCGCGTCCAAGCCGGTCCAGGTCCAAACGTCGCCATAGGCAAGGTCTTGCCTTTTGGCGGTCGGGACGTTCTTGGCCTTGGAATAGCAAAACGACCAGATTTCATCGCACTGGATGCGCTTCGCTTTGACGTTGCGGACCTTCTCATCATGGAAGGCTGCGCAAACGGTGCCGGCATCGACTAGGAGCTTGGTGACGGTATTGATCGAAACGTCACAGACCCTCGAAATCGAGCGAAGGGAGGAACCCTCAACCAGAAGATTGAGGATGCGAACGCGAGTTTCCAATGGGAGCTTGTTCATGCTCCGCATGATATGAACTTTCTTGCTTAGCGTCAAGTAAAAAGTTCACTTGATCAGTCTTAAGTCTACTTTCCTACGGGGGCTTAGAGTGCCGGCACCGTCAATGGTTGTCATGTTAGCCAAGCCAAATAGGAGGGCCTCGATTTCTTTGGGCGGAACCATAAGCTCGGCGGCTATCTTCGTTTTCGTGACGCCCCTGCTAAGTAGGTCATTCACAATGTCTTGGAGGACCGATGATTGCTCTCTCGGGATTCCTGCGGGTTCAGTCTTCAACCATCCCCGCCGAGACATTTCGACATAATTGCTCGTACTCTTACCCTCGCTAATCATTTTTAATTCACGCAGTCGGTAATTGAACGCCGAGACGGATACGCGCCAGCGCTTCTTGTATTCCGCCAGATCGCCGACGCTGTAGATCGGCCTACGGCAGATTGCCCTCACATCTGTCTCTGGCATTAAAAATGCGCCCGCAAAGGCATTTGCTTGCTTTTCAAGATTGTCATCATGGTATTCTGTGCCGGCGCCGCCGTGCTTATGTAGGCACAGGTGGGCCAACTCATGGGCCGCGTCATAGCGGCTACGTTCGGCTGACTTAAATCGATTCAGAAAAACGTACGGAACATCGTCTCGCCATAGAGAAAAGGCGTCGATCTCCTTCGTGTTTTCGGCGAGCGAAAATACTCGAACTCCCTTCAATTCGAGCAAATGCACCATATTTGCTATGGGCTTATCGCCTAACCGCCAGTGCTGGCGCAAAAGTACAGCTGCAGATGCAGGTTCTTCATGTTGAAGATCAAGCAAATCGGGCTCTGGCCGTGAATAAGAGCCGGTAATCCAATCATCAAGCAAAAATGCGATAGCCCCAGAGGCTAAAGCAGCATCCATTATTCGCCCAGACTTGCTCGCCATCCCCCGGAAGCTGGCATTATCGCGGCGAGGCTCATCGATTTCTGGACCGTCAAAAAATTCCCTTGGGAATTGCAGACAGTGAGCAATCTTTTCCAGATTTTCGCTGGAAGGCTTCATTTCGCCAGCTTCGTAACGCAAGATAGTAATAGGCTTCACGCCGATCGCATCGGCGAGTCCTTTCTTGCTCATCGCCCGCCGACGGCGGGCAATGCTTAATCTCAAATGCGTGACCATGGGTTACCCGATTTTTCGGGAGACCTGTGGTTTCGGAACATCTGCAAACTCTTGGGGAACAACAATTCGGCGAATGCCAGGAATCTCTCCGGGCTTCGCTATGATGATACGGTCAGAAAATGCAGTAACAAAGCCGCCGATTTCAGACGTCGGCCGCGACAATTCAATCGAGATAAAATCGTCGCAATAATAAGAGCAGTAGTACCACAAATCATCATGAGGCTCGGGTGATTTTTCACCAAGCTCCATTTCAATTTGGCCGGCATTTCTAGCGATCAACTTGCAAGCATTTACGCCGCGTTCGGATAGATTTTTTGGCGACCTTGCTGGATTGCCTGTATTTACATCGGTGCCGCAGCAAACGAATTTGATTTTAAGCTCAGGATGGCGAATACCCGCAACTTGGTTGCGATCACACTGAACCCAGCCAAGCTTGTTCAAAATCTCATTCTCTCGGGCATACCTCGTTCCCCAGCGCCACGTTTCAAAACCGACCACGTTGCTAGGTTCGTGCTCTGCAACGTTTGCTCGTTCGCCACCGATGTTATTTGCGAGTTCAAGCAAGACGTGGCGCGGCAACTTCATTTTTGTGAGTAGCGGCACCACGATGGTTTCGTCGGTATAGATTGGCATTGGGGGAGGCCCGCGTTACGAATCTAGCAATTAATTAATTTCCCAAAACGTAACGTTCGTCAATCCCCCCAACGAACTTTTGCAGCCCTTTTTGCGATTTCCTTTCGCTTCCGCGCCGACAAGCCGGCCGCCCGCGCCTTCCCGCCCATGCGGCCCAGCGCTACGGCGGCCGGGTTCTTGCCCTCCGCGTCGGCCTTCCCGTAGTCCTCCGGTTCCTCGCCAGTCGCGATCTTGGCGATCATGACGGCGCGGGCGTTTACATCGGCGGGGCGTTTTTCGCCTTTCGGGCCTCGGGGCATTGGGGTAGCCTAATGCTTAGCGGCAAGCTTCGCAAGGTCGGATAGTGGAGGAGGCTGTGAAAGAAGCGACTTATCGACCAGGCGATACGGTAATGGCGCGTTATATCGGCGGCCGATATGATTCGGGATGGTTCAACGCTGAGATCGTTCGATTAGAGCCGGACGGCACTTACTTGGTGCGCTGGATAGAGACGCGAGAAGATCACGTCCCGCGGTCGCCGACCGCTACAAACACAAGGCCGCCAGTTTCAATCGTACACCCCGAGGACATTCGGCCAAGACAAAGAAACCGAGGAGGCTACAGCGCGGGATTCTAATTGGACCGCCACAATCAAACTGAGACACTACCCACGCTGCGGCCTCATTGAAGCCGTTGATCATGTTGCGGTAGAATGGAGGCTTTGCTGAGGGTCTTCCGCAGCAACACGCTGCGGCCTCATTGAAGCACGTGCAGCTCCTACAGGAGCGGTACGACGAGCAGGGGTCTTCCGCAGCAACACGCTGCGGCCTCATTGAAGCTGGACCGAGGTCGCCGCCTCGCTCGGCTGGGCGATCGGGTCTTCCGCAGCAACACGCTGCGGCCTCATTGAAGCCCGCCGACCCAGACCAGTGCCGCACCGGCGGCGGGCGGGGTCTTCCGCAGCAACACGCTGCGGCCTCATTGAAGCGGTCATTTTTTTCCCTGTTCACCTCATCCTGAGGGGGTCTTCCGCAGCAACACGCTGCGGCCTCATTGAAGCGAGCCGAGCGCGGCACGGCGGAATCCAGCACAGCTTGGGTCTTCCGCAGCAACACGCTGCGGCCTCATTGAAGCTTGAACCGATCAGGCAAATGCTCTCCGGGTATCTTCGGGTCTTCCGCAGCAACACGCTGCGGCCTCATTGAAGCATCAAGGTCCGGACCGAGGACAGGGCGGCGTGAGGGGGACGGGTCTTCCGCAGCAACACGCTGCGGCCTCATTGAAGCGGCGTGCACCCACATCCGCCTGGCATTGCTGGCGTTGGGGGTCTTCCGCAGCAACACGCTGCGGCCTCATTGAAGCGCAAACGTGGGAGTATTGATTCTTCTCCGGCTCGTCGGGGTCTTCCGCAGCAACACGCTGCGGCCTCATTGAAGCTCGTCGCATCTGGCGTTGTCGTCGTTGTGGTGCTCGTGGTCTTCCGCAGCAACACGCTGCGGTCTCATTGAAGCCGGGCCAGGCCGCGCAAGCGCACCACACTCTTCACCCTGGTCTTCCGCAGCAACACGCTGCGGCCTCATTGAAGCGCGGTGCTCTCGATCTTAGCCATCTGTCTCTCCTGGGTCTTCCGCAGCAACACGCTGCGGCCTCATTGAAGCACCGCAACTTCCTGTACTATCTCCACTGGTTCCTGTCGGGTCTTCCGCAGCAACACGCTGCGGCCTCATTGAAGCGCGGTCTCTCGTATTATGAGCATCTTATTGACTGCAGGGTCTTCCGCAGCAACACGCTGCGGCCTCATTGAAGCGAGCCGAGCAGCGTGAAGGTGTAGCCCTCATTGGCGGGGTCTTCCGCAGCAACACGCTGCGGCCTCATTGAAGCCTTGATGTAGCGGTGTTTGGTGTAGCGGATCGAAAAGGTCTTCCGCAGCAACACGCTGCGGCCTCATTGAAGCTTGATTTTTCAGCCCCTCCCCGAAAAAATTCTCTGGGTCTTCCGCAGCAACACGCTGCGGCCTCATTGAAGCGCGCACCGCCGCCTCGATCTTATCGAGTTCGGCATGTCTTCCGCAGCAACACGCTGCGGCCTCATTGAAGCTTGGCCGCGGCCCGCTATCGCGGCCGCAGTCCTGGGGCCGTGGGTCTTCCGCAGCAACACGCTGCGGCCTCATTGAAGCTTTCTCCCCGCGGCAACATGCCACTAGAGTTTCACCGGGTCTTCCGCAGCAACACGCTGCGGCCTCATTGAAGCAAGAAGTCGGCGGCGATCTGGGCGGCGTGCACTACCGACAGGGTCTTCCGCAGCAACACGCTGCGGCCTCATTGAAGCGAGCGCCATGTAGTAGTCGCCGCAATCGACTACTCGGTCTTCCGCAGCAACACGCTGCGGCCTCATTGAAGCCCATTGATCGTAAATATCGGGCTGTTGTCATATCCGGGGTCTTCCGCAGCAACACGCTGCGGCCTCATTGAAGCATCGGCATTCGAGGCGGTGCGTTGCGGCCCGCCGCGCGGTCTTCCGCAGCAACACGCTGCGGCCTCATTGAAGCGATAGAAGCGACGTCGACCGTAGCCTGGTCGTTTACGGTCTTCCGCAGCAACACGCTGCGGCCTCATTGAAGCACGAAGTGTCTCGTACTGAGTCCACTTCTCTGTTATAGGTCTTCCGCAGCAACACGCTGCGGCCTCATTGAAGCCCGAAATTCAGGTCGATCAGGCTCTGGTAGAGCGCGGTCTTCCGCAGCAACACGCTGCGGCCTCATTGGAGCGGGATTCTATCAGTACTTCAATACCATAGATTCTTCGCAATTCTATTCTGACTGACGCGCCAGCTTTGCCCGCTCGGAATAAAGAACTCCGCGTTTCCGCCGGCGCCGTCAGCTTGGACGAGTTTCTTCGGTACAACGCATGGCCACGACGGTTCAGTGCGGCCATTTGCTGCAGCAAGCGTAACGGCACGGACGATTTGCAGAAGGCAGAGGGATGCGGATTCGTGATGCTGACCGCTTCGCACAGCGATTATCCCTTCTCGATCCGCGAGATCGTAGGAATGCACCGAATATGATGACTGCGCCCGTTCTCACGCCGCATGGGTCGCTGATCCTCAGGCCAACGGAAGAGCCGCTGGCCTTGGAGCCCGCGCTTGGCTCGCGGCTGGAGAGCGCGTTTGCACGCGGACCCGGGCATGGACTGTTGTGCCTGGGCGTCGACGAAATCGGGACGGCCCTGCCGCCCGTCCTGTCTTATTGGCGCGAGTTTGGGGCGCGCTACGTGGCCGCGCTGTGCTCCTTTCCCGGTATCGGCGAGGGTGGCGCCAAGCCGCCTGTACCGATCCCCGCGGCCGATGAGCTGGACAAGATGGCCGCGGCCGTTCCACCCATGGCCGGCGCGGAATACTTGACGGCTTCTGTCCTGGCCGATCTCTGGCGCAACATCGATGCGGCTTTCGACGCCGAACTGGCGAAAGCCAAGGTGTCGGTGCAGGAATTCCTCAAATCCCGTCAGCCGGCCTGGAACCTGATCGGGCGTGTCCATTTCAATCTCGCCGAGAACAGGAAAGATGAGGAGGCTCCGTTCGCCTTCCTGGCGACTTATACGACGCGGCTCTCGACCGACGCCAAGGCGCAACATCTCCCGCTGGGAAAAGCCTTGCAGGAATATGCCGGCGCGAAAAATCGCGAACGCTTGCTGTCGCTTCTGATGCCCGTGCAGCGCGCCGCCGAGAAGTGCGGCTGGCTGAAAACCATGGTCGACGCCGGCGAAATCTTTCATCCGCTGCGTTGGAGCCCGCGACAGGCTCTGCAATTCCTCAAGGACGCTCCGGCCCTGGAGAGCGCCGGGGTCGTCGTGCGAATGCCGGCGAGCTGGCACATGAACCGGCCGGCACGTCCACAGGTGAAGGCCACAGTCGGAGGCGAGGCCCCGGCGCAACTCGGCTTGGACGCGGTGCTCGACTTTCGCATGGAGGTGACGCTTGACGGCGAAACACTCACGCGGGCCGAGATCAAACGCTTGCTCGCACAATCCGACGGGCTCGCCTTCATCCGCGGCAAGTGGGTCGAAATCGATCATGAGCGTTTGCGCCGGACGCTCGATCACTTCGAGGCGGTCGAACGCCGGGCCGCTGCCGACGGCTTATCGTTCGGCGAGGCCATGCGTCTTCTGGCGGGAGCCGGAATTTCCGGAGAGGCGGCCTCCATCCAAGACGACATTGATTGGAGTCGCACCGTCGCCGGACCTTGGCTTGCACAGACGTTGGTCGATTTGCGCCGGCCGGACGGCCTTTCCCGCGTCGATGCCGGACAATTGCTGCAGGGCACATTGCGCCCCTATCAGCAGGTGGGGGTGCAATGGCTTCATCTGCTCGCCCGGCTCGGACTTGGCGCCTGTCTCGCCGACGACATGGGCCTCGGCAAGACGATCCAGGTCTTGTCGCTGCTGCTGGTGTTGAAAGAGCAAGGCACTGGCAGACGCAAATCGTCGCTTCTGGTGGCACCAGCTTCGCTACTCGCCAATTGGATGGCGGAAATTTCCCGGTTCGCGCCGAGTCTGAGAGCGGCGCTGATTCATCCATCGGCGGAAAAATTGACCGTAACCGGTGCCGCCGACCTTGCCGGCGTCGATCTGGCGATCACGAGCTATGGCTTTCTGGCCCGCACGGCGTGGTTGACCGACCAATCATGGCATCTGGTCGTGATCGACGAAGCGCAGACCATCAAGAATCCGGCCGCCAAGCAGACCAAGGCGGTTAAACAGCTTAAAGCGGACGCCCGTATCGCCCTCACCGGCACCCCGATCGAAAACCGGCTCGGCGATCTCTGGTCGATCTTCGATTTCATCAATCCCGGACTGTTGGGATCGTCCAAGCAATTCTCCACGTTTGTTAAGCAACTTGCTGACCGACCGCACAATCCGTACGGACCGCTTCGTGAGCTTGTGCGCCCCTACATCCTGCGCCGTATGAAGACCGACCGGCGCATTATCGCCGACTTGCCCGACAAGACCGAGGTGAAGGCGTTTTGTCTCCTGAGTCGAAAGCAGGCAGCGCTATACCAGCAGGCGGTCGATGATCTGAGCGACCGACTCGAAAATGCCGACGGCATGCAACGCCGCGGCATCATTCTCTCGCTGCTCATGCGGCTGAAGCAAATCTGCAATCATCCTTCGCAATGGCTGGGCGACAACGCATGGGACGAGGAGGACAGCGGCAAGTTCGCGCGCCTGCGTGATATCGCCGAGGAAATCGCGGCCCGGCAGCAAAAGGCCCTGATCTTCACCCAGTTCAAGGAGACGACGGCACCGCTGGCGGCGTTCCTGGGATCGGTGTTCGGGCGAAGCGGTCTCGTCCTGCATGGCGAGACCGAGGTGCGCAAACGCAAGGATCTGGTGCGGAAGTTTCAAGAGGACGACGACGTGCCATTTTTCGTCCTTTCGGTGAAGGCCGGGGGCGCCGGGCTCAATTTGACCGCGGCCTCGCACGTGATCCACTTCGACCGATGGTGGAATCCGGCTGTTGAAAACCAAGCGACGGACCGTGTATTTCGCATCGGACAGACCAAGAATGTGCTGGTGCACAAGTTCGTTTGCCGCGGCACCGTCGAGGACAGGATCGACCGCATGATCGAGGCAAAGCAGCAACTCGCCGGAGAGCTGCTGGGCGGCGGGGCGGAAACCATCCTGACCGAGATGAAGGATGACGACCTGTTGAAGCTCGTGCGGCTCGATCTCGCGGCGGCGATGAAGGAAAGCTGACCGATGAGCTATTTCGGGTTCGGGTGGGGAGATTATGTGTCGGTCGCCGAGAAACGTCGGCGGGCCGCGAAGAAGGTCGCCGAGCTCAAGAAGCGGGGGCGGATCATGGCGCCCGTGAATATCGAGGGACGCACGATCGCCCGGAGCTTCTGGGGCCAGTCGTGGTGCAGCAACCTGGAACGATATAGCGACTTCGTCAATCGCCTGCCGCGCGGCCGGTCCTATGTCCGTAACGGTTCTGTCATCGATTTGCAGATCGCCAGAGGCGAAGTCACGGCGATGGTCAGCGGTTCCGAGCTTTACCAAATCAAGATCGCCATTGCGCCGGTTGCGGCAAAGCGCTGGCGAGCGATCTGCCGGGATTGTGCGGGCGCGATCGATTCGCTGGTGGAACTGCTGCAAGGCCGCCTGGCCAAGGGCATCATGGATCGGGTCTGCCGCGAGGGCGACGGCTTGTTTCCGGCGCCAAGCGAAATCGAGCTGTCCTGCAGCTGCCCCGACTGGGCCGATATGTGCAAGCACATTGCCGCAGCGCTCTACGGCGTCGGCGCACGGCTGGATGAAAAGCCCCAACTGCTGTTCGTGCTGCGCGGAGTCGATGAAAATGAATTGCTCGCCGGTGCCGGGGACGGTCTCACGCTGAAACACGCAGCGCCCAGCGCGGCGAAGGTGCTCGACGACACCGATGTCGCGGCCCTGTTCGGGCTGGAAATGGCTGAAACCTCCAATTCCGAAAGCCCCACCCCGGCTGCCCCGAAGCGGCAACAGCGTTCCAAATCGCGGAGAGGAAGTAAGACGCCGGCCGTGAAAAGGGCAGCCGCGGCAAAGAAAAGCAACCGACCTCGCGCAACGCGGGCCAAGTCCGCCCCTGAATTGGCAGCCTCAGTCAGCATCCGGAAAGGGCGCGCGCAGCGAAAACGGCCCCGGTATCGGACATGAAAGCATCGTCTCAGCTTGGGCAATTAGCCGAAATGGTACTGCGGCCAAACCGGTTGGACAGCGCCTCATATTGCGATTTCAATTACATATGTGTTCTACATATGTGTTCGCAGTTTTATTCGGACCGGCGCGCCGGATTTCAAGTTGTCTCTCTGTAGGCCATTTCCGTGCTCTGGAGAAATGGGCCATGCTTCCGGTCGGGCAAGCGCCGCTTTACGAGCGCAGAGACTAACAAACGCCCCACTAAGTGGCGGCAAAGAAGACGCCTCAGGCAATCATTGCGGAGCTCAACGCCGCGGTCAGGGATGCATTTGCAGATTCGACCGCGCGGCATCGGCTGGCGGATTTTGGGTTATGAACTGCCGCCGTCCGACCAACAACGCCTCAGGCGCTTAGTGCGCTGCAGAAGGCTGAAATCGAAAAATGGTGCTTCGCCACCTGTCGAATCAAAGAGGCAAGACGCCTGCACAGTCAGATATTCGGTCCAATTTCCGGATAGGTCTAGGAACCCGTACCCCGCGCTGCTTTCTTGGCCTTGAGACCGCCGCCGCGCTGCTCGCTTTCCTGCCGCAGGTAGGCGACGATATCACGACGAGCGATGGGATCGGGGACGCTGACCGGCATTTTCACCCCGGGAATGAATTTTTTCGGACTCGCAAGCCAGCGGTTCAGATTGTCCGCCGACCAAGTCAGGCCGGCGCTTCTGAGGGCGGGCGAATAATCGTAGCCGGCCGCCGTGCCGGCACGGCGGCCGAACACGCCGCCGAGCTTCGGTCCGTACTTGTTGGCATCGAGCGCATGACAGGCGGTGCATTGCTCGTTGAAAAGGTCCCGGCCGTCGGCGGGATCGGGCGGATTGCCGGCGAGAAAGCGCGAGAGGTCCTTGGCGTTCCGCGGATCGGCCGAGCGGAAAAAGGTGTATCCGAGCGTCAGCAGCGCGATGTCGCGCATGTCGGGATCCTTGCCGAACTTTGGATCGACGTAGAACACCACCGGCATATGAACTTTCTGGTGCGGATCGAGCCGCTCCTCGGTGAAGCAGAAGCACTGAATTTTGTTGAAATAGATGCCGCTGCGCAACGGCGTAACGTTGAAGGTGGCATGGCCGACGATCGAATGATTGCTGAGATTCTCGGCGGTGAAATACACCAGCTTCTGCTCGCCGAGATGCACGGTCACGGCGTCCTGGTCGGGCACAAAGCGCCACGGCAGGCCGGGGGCGACGTTGGTATCGAATGCCACCCTGATGGTCTGTTTGGAAATCTTGGCGGTGTCAGCGGCGACCCGTTGCGTGGTCCCGGCAAGCCCGGTCGCGGCGCAGAACATGCGGTACAGCGTCGGCGAATAGGCGACCAGCGCGCACATGATGCCGATCGCGACCAGGCAGGGCGCGACCATCATTACGTTTCTGTGCCGCCGATATTCCATCGCCGCCGGACATCCCGGACATCATTGGCGCTGCGACGCGCGTCAGGTCACGCCGCCGAACGCCTGAGCTTTCATAGCGCCCGCAGGATGATGATGCTCTGCGTCGTTTTGTCCGGATGAAGGCGCCGTCTGCCAGGACCGATCAAGAGCGGACCGGTCGTGTTGTGCTGCGTTTTGTGGCGCATGCAGCCGAGGTTGACGCTCAACGCGCAAGGATCATCTTAAGGGGTGCGTTTTGGCGCGCCGCGCAGCCGCTGAATGCGGTAACCACCGTCACGCTGCTTTCCGCATGATCATAAGCAAGCTTGCCGGCGGCAACGATCAGGGTCGTAACCAATAAAAGCTGCATTGCTCCAGCTTGCTGCGCGTGCTATTGATCAACCGATGTTCGGCCTGCGGCAGCTTGTACGATCCGGGCGGTCGAGCCGTTTGCTAGCCCTTTGGATCGCCTATTCGCTTGCAATCCAAGCCCTGATGGCAAGCGTTGGGCTCGGCATGTCGGCTTTTGCTGCACCCGGTCAGGGCGACTCGGCCATCTGCAGTCATGCTTCGACGGGCGCGCCGGCACCACATAACGGCCGCCAGAACCCCAGTCCTTCACCGACCTGTCCGTTTTGCTTGGTCGCCGCTCAGAGTGCCGGGCACCTTGCGCTGATGGGTCCGGTGCCATCAGTCCCGGCCTATGCCGATCTGCTGACAGTCCCGGCATTGGACCGAATCGGCAACGGCAGATTCGTTCCTCAGTCCCGACGCACGGTCGGCGCTCCACGCGCGCCACCGGCTTTCTCCGTCTGACGCTCAAAATCCGCTCCGCGTCTGCGGAGCACTCATCATGCGCTTTTCGGAGAACGTCATGCGCCTTCTATGCAAGCTCAGCTTGATGGCTGTGTTGCTCGCAGCCGCCCCAGCCGCCTTCGCCCAGGTAGGCGGGACTTCCAAGATCAACGTTGAACAACCCTGGGCCCGGGCCACGCCGGCGGGCGCCACGACCGGCGCGGTATACATGACGCTCGGCAACACGAGCGACACCGCTGATCGCCTCACCGCCGCGTCTTCGGGCGTTGCCAGCAAGGTGCAGATCCACGAAATGGCCGTTGTCAATGGGATCATGACAATGCGTCAGCTTGTCGATGGTCTCGCAATTCCGGCCGGTGGATCGGTGACCCTCAAGCCCGGCGGCTACCACGTGATGCTGACTGGATTAAAGAAACGGCTGATCGCCGGTCAAACGCTTCCGCTCACGCTCACCTTCGCCAAGGCCGGGATTATCTCCATCACCGTTCCAATACGGGCCATCGGCGCTACTCAAGGCGGTCAAGGCAGCATGAGCAGAATGGGAGGGATGCAGGGTAACAAGCCGGGCGGCATGGGCAAGATGGAGATGAAGTGATGCGTGCACGGCAGTGGGTTATCACGGCCATCGCCGGCACCCTCGGCTTTGCCATGATGGCGCTCGTCATCACACTCGCCGTTGGGCAATGGCGAATTGCGCGGTCGGCGGGTGTTGCCGCCATCGGCGGTCCGTTCACGCTGATTGACGACAACGGCGCGACCGTGACCGACAAGACGCTCTTCGGCAAGCCGTACGCGATGTACTTCGGCTACCGGTATTGCCCGGACGTTTGCCCGACGACGCTGTTCGACCTGACGCGCTGGATCAAGGCGCTCGGGCCCGATGCCGACAAGCTCAATTACGTGTTCGTGACGGTCGATCCTGAACGAGACACCGCGAAGTTGATGCATGAATATCTGGCATCCTTCGACAAGCGGATCCGGGGTTTTACCGGCACACCAGCACAGATCGCGAAGATCGCCAAGGAATATCGCGTGTACTACAAGAAAATCCCGACCAGCGACGGCGGTTATCTCATGAACCATTCAGCCATCATCTATCTGATGACCGCCGACGATAAATTCGACACCGTGATTCCCTATCAGGAGAAGGACGCCGTAGCGCTCGCCAAGCTTAGAAAGCTTGTGACGACGGCGCCATCATCCTGATCGGCCTTGTTATTGTGAGTGCCGAAATCGGCGATTATGACCTGAAAGGGCGTCATCGCGCTTGATGGCGTGTGACTACGAGTATTGTGCCCTTGAGCCGCGCTCGCGAATTCATCCAAGACCGGCTTTTCGAACGCGAGCAGCTTTTGCACGCTCGGCCGCGCGCCCATGCGATCGAAATGTGCCGCGCAATGCTTGAACGGGGCAGGGTCTGTGTCGAACTGCTTTGCGCAACGCATGCGCCAGAAGAAGTGGGCGGCAGCAATTGCGGAATTCGCGCGGATTACATTCGGCAAGAGCATCGTCGACAGCCTGCAGCTTCCTGAATATTCGTCGAGGAATATTACCGCTTAGCGTCTGTCCTGCCGAGTGAAGGTCCCCGCCCGTTCTGCGCCGCTATCATCTCCCGTTGGAATGAACTAACAGTGATTGAATGAACACCAACCGTTTTTCGCGAGTCGGACTGTTCCGGCTCTCGCTGCTTGCCATCATTGTAGGCGTGGTGACCGGCTTCGGTGCCGTCGCCTTTCGCGCGCTGATCGGCCTGTTCCACAACGTCGCCTTCCTTAAGCTTTTAAGCTTCGCTTACGACGCCAGCGTCTTTACGCCGCCGAGCCCGTGGGGGCCATTCATCATCCTGGTTCCGGTCATAGGCGGGTTCATCGTCACCTTCCTGATCGTAAACTTTGCCCCCGAAGCGCGTGGCCACGGCGTGCCCGAGGTGATGGACGCGATCTACTACAACAATGGCCTGATCCGGCCGGCGGTGGCGCTGATCAAGTCGCTCGTCTCGGCGTTGTCGATCGGCACCGGCGCCGCGGTCGGGCGCGAGGGCCCGATCATCCAGATCGGTGCCGCACTCGGTTCCACGCTGGGCCAGTTGGTTCATATGGCGCCGTGGCAGCGTATCACGCTGGTTGCCGCCGGGGCTGGCGCCGGCATCGCCGCGACCTTCAACACGCCGATCGGCGGCGTGATGTTCGCGATCGAACTATTGATGCCGGAGTTGAGCGCGCGCACCTTCCTGCCGGTCGCGCTCGCCACCGGCACGGCGACCTTTGTCGGCCGCATCTTCTTCGGCATCCATCCGGCCTTCGCCATCCCGGCTACGCTATTGACGTCGCAGCAGCCCGCCACGCTGCCGGCGCTGCTCTTGTTTGCGTTGCTCGGCGCTTTGATCGGCATCGCCGGAACGGCATTCATCCGCGGGCTTAGTTTGGCCGAGGATGTTTTCGAAACAATCAAAAATCCGTACCTGCGCAACGCCGCCGGTATGCTGGTGCTCGGCATTCTGATCTACGTGTTGTTTCGAACGGCTGGTCACTATTATGTCGAGGGCGTCGGCTACGCGACGATCCAGGCCATACTCACAGGCGGTATGCAGTTGCCGGCGCTCCTGTTGATTCTGTTCGCCACCAAATTGTTCGCCACGTCGTTGAGCCTGGGCTCGGGCGCCTCGGGCGGCATCTTCTCGCCGTCTTTGTTCATGGGCGCAACAATCGGCGGTGCGTTCGGCGCCGCCGTCGCGGCGATGCATCCGGTAGAGGGCATCACCGCAAGCACCGGCGCGATCATCGGCATGGCGGCGATGGTCGGCGGCGGCACCGGGGCGGCAATGACCGCGGTGACCATGATCTTCGAAATGACGCGCGACTATGATCTGGTGATGCCGAGCATCGTGGCGGTAGCGCTCGCCATCGGCATCCGGCGGTTACTGTCGGGGGAGAATATCTACACCATCAAGCTCGTCGGCCGTGGCCACTTCGTGCCGAAGGCGAGGCACGCCAATATGTTTCTGGTCCGCCGCGCCAGCGATGTCATGGAGCGCGACGTGGTGGTGATGCCCGCCGACGCCGATCTCCACGAATTCCTACGCCAGCACGGCGCCGGACAGGGCTTCATGCATGTGGTCGTGGCGCGAGGCAATCACATCGTCGGCGTGGTCCGCATCAATACTGGAATCCGCCGCGGCATTGAAGCCGCCTATGCGGGTGTGCCCATGGCCACCGTTGCGCAGCGCAATTTCACGCTGGCGCGCGAAGACGACATCGTCTTCGACATCGTGCAGCGCATGTCACGGCGCGATGCCGCCATGGCGATCGTCATGAAAACCGGCGGACGCGGCAGAGCGTCGGAAGTCGTCGGCATCATCTCCAAAGAACACATCGCCGATTCGGTTTCCGACAGCATCAAGCCGTTCGGCTGACGTTCCACCCTCTCTCCAGTGGCGCGTAACCCGACCCGAGTTGCATGGGTCGCGTTAGCGACCCCAACGGCCGCTTTGAGCGGCCCGGGTCCTAAAGCACCCGGCTCTGCCGGGGGTTGCTTACTCCAGGACTTTTCAGGCGGCGTCAACCAAGCTGCAACGCATCGAGGCCGCCGTCGAGGCGCTAAACAAACAAGCTTGCGGCGAGCGCAATATCGCGCTTGCGGATGCGTTCGTGACGCTCGGGCACGGCGGCGCGGTGCGGGTCGAGCGCGGCTTTGTCCGTGACGACGACGAACCGAAATCCAAGGCCAAACACGAACAGGCCAAGCCCAAGGCGAAGGACGCGGACGGGCTTGCGTCCTTTGTCCGAGAATCTGGTCGCGGAACTGACCGCGTACCTGCGGAACGAATTGGCGAAGCATCCGAAGACGGCCTTTCTGGCACTTGTTCACGCGCTGGCGCTGGACACGTACTTCAAAGGGTAGCGCCTGGACGTGCCTTGAGAGCGCGCCGGAGATGGCGTGGCTCTCGGGACATGCGTCCGGCATCGAAGACAGCATTGCGGAGAATCAGACCGCCGAGCAATCGCTATCCATAGAAGGGTTCCCCGCCGCCGCGGGCTTGCTGAGAGCTTCGAGTTCCGCCTGCATCCTGGGACCTATGCGCATCGTCGATCGGGTGAAATGCTCCAGCCGCGGCACAATCAGGCGGACGACGTGGAGCGGCCCTTCGGATGGCGTATAGATCACCCGATAAATCGGCCGGTCGATGACGCGTCGCAGACAGCCTACCGCAGCGGCCCACTGTGCGGCTAATGGCCCTGCGTGAGGTTGGTCCGGAATATCCTCGAACCGAATAGACGGTGTCGTCCTCGAAGTGGCCTCGATTTGCTGCTTCATGCGATCGGCCTTGGCAAAGGAATCGTCCGATCTTTTCGGCTCGCGTCCGCCGTGCAGGAAGGCCAGGCGGCTTTGCGCGGCTTCCGTGACTGCGCGCATCAGCGCGATCCCGCGCTCGTGATGGCATCCCCAACCGCCATTGAAAAAGCGGCTTTCGAGCTTGTTCGGGTCGAACAAGAATGCCGCAAAAAACGGGACGCCATAATCGTTGGGGACGTAGCGGACCACCAGCCGCAGGCCGTTATGGGTGGCAGCTTCGATGATCTTGTGGACGTGACGAGGTAGACCGTCATCGTCGACGCGGGCCGCACGGTTGCGGACGAACTCGATCGACCAGATGTCGCGCTCAATCAATTCGTAGAGCGCATGAATGCTCGCTTCCAACACGGAGTTGCCAGACGCCAAGCCGTTGCTCGACGAGCCGTAGAGCGCTGTGTCGATCTCGGGCGGCGGCGGATTAAATGCCAGCTCGGCCGGGACCCAGCCCTCAGCGCCGCTTTCCACATCCTCTGCGCGCGCGAGAAAGAGGGTTCGTTCGGGATCGGCGCGACAATCGAACTTCGGCGCGAATTCAAGGATCGGATCACAGCCCGCGCCGACGCCTGACAGGTCGGATGGCCTGCCGCGCCTTGTTTCTACTCGCGCGACCCCCGGCTCCGAGAAGTAGGACTCGATCGCTTCCATATGGGCGCCGACCTCCGAGTCGATCGGCAGACAGCCCTTGCCGAAAGCGTAAGCGCGGGACGCCGCCCGTCGCCGTTCGCTGACGAATATCGGAACGCCGAGGCAATCCATCGCGGTGATGTCGCGGACTTCATGGATGCCGGCCAATTTCGCCCAGGCCTTCGCATAACGTAGCGTTGTCTGCGGCGGAACGCCACGGGAGCTGGTATGCAAATCTTTCCACCCATCCAACCGAGAAAGCGAAACCCACCCGGCGGCGCCCATTGTCGTTGTTCCGCACCTTCACCGGCGGAGGGCGGGTATGCTCGGCCCATGATCGCGCTCGAGGAACTTGGCACAGCCATGGCTGCGCCGAGCGCGGCAGAAGAAGGCCGATCGCCGCACGACCGGCCTCCGGATGTAGCCTCGCTTCCTCGGAAAGAACGCGTCTTTACCGCGGTATTATGGTGGGCGAGCTCGTGCAGAGCCCGGCGCTGCGGCCCAATTCAGACGCGCTCATCTCCTGACCAAATCGCCGGCTTTGGACAAAGACCGCCGTCAATCCGGTTGGCGTCTTTTTCTTAGATCCGGTTGGCCCTCCCTGTTCCGAGGCGACGGTCTAGCAAGGCTCATCATCATCGGGTGGCGGCTCAGGTTGATCGGGCGGCGGCGGTACAGCACAGTGAACGCCGGCGGCATCGATGCCGAAGGCGAGGAGTTCCCGCAATAGTGCGTCTGCTTCTTTCGACATTGTGTTCTCCATCTTAAGCCAAGATGCACGATTCAACTTCCCCGGCGAGCACTGCTCATATTAGCCCGTCAGTGTTCACCTCTATGGCTGAAGCGAAATCGGTGCCTTTGAAGATCAAGTGCATCTTACAGGGCATGCAGGGATCGAAGCTCTGAATTGCCCGCACAAGATCTATTCCGTGGAAACTGGCCTGGTCCGACCAGTTGGACTCGATGATCGGCGTATTAAGCAGTGCCCGCTCGCACGGGCCCAATTCTCCCCAAGGGGTGCGCGGGCCGCCGTTGATGCGCGATGGCACGGAGACCTGATAATTGCTGATCTCTGCGCCGGTGAGAATCGCCCAATGCGCCAGGAAACCGCGCCCCGCTCCGCCGAAGCCGACGCCGAGCCGCTTTCCGGTTGCTGGAATCTCAAAGGGAGTCGCCATGCGTCGCTCGCCGCCCAAGAGCAGATTCTTGGCGCGGCGGCAGTTTTCGAGCGTCACCATCAGGTTGAATGCCACTGCATAGGCACGGGCGCGGTTGCGCTCAAAGGCGTTCCATATCTGCGGCACCCGCCACTCGAGGCGCTCGTCGGCAAGCTTGCCTGCGGGAATGTGTAGCACCAGGCTGCGGCCGGTCGACTCCATGAACTCGCTGAACGGGATTTTCCGCGCGAGCGCACTGATATAAAGCCGAGCGTAGGCACCGACCTCAAAGCCGCTGCGATTCCACGTTGTGGCCGTCGCCCAGCTATACGGGCGCAAGCTCGAGTTCTTCGCGGGATTACGGTTGATTGTCTTGTTCCAGGGATGATGCAGAGTGAGCGGGTTGCCTGCAGGATCCTCGCGGTGCGGCTGGCCGTGCCACGGCTCGTAGAAACTGCGATCGACAAACTCCTCGATGCCGCAGTTCAACCGGGTCAGATCGGTCGTGATAAGCTTGCCATCGATCACCGCGCCTGGAGTCGACCAGCGCCTCTCCCCCCAACGGCCGCAATTTTCGTAGGTCCCATCGTAATATTCTTCGTGGTCCCACTGACCGAAGTCGATCATGCTCGCCGGTGCGCGGCCAAGCTCTCGGAAGGCGGGATCGCAGGCATAGAAGAAATCGAAAACGTCGTCCCAAATTCGCGCGCAGCGCTTGGCATAATCGATGAAGGACCCGAGCTTTCGGGCGAAGGCATCGAGTCGTTCCGTGCAAAGCGTGAACGAGACGCCGCCTGGGCAGATCGATTCGGAATGCGGATATTTCCCGCCCAAGAGAACATAGGCTGCGCGCGCCGTCCGCATCATATCGAGCGCTTCGACAAAGAGCTTGCCGGAGGTCCGGTTCAGATCCGTCAAAATCGCGCCGACGGTTGCGTAGCCGTGAACCGTTGCATGGGTAGCAGGCGTGCATTGCGCCCTGGTCCAGATCTCGGGATTGGTGGCCTTCACCACGTCCTCGGAATAGTCCGGTCCGCACAGCACGAACAGATGCATCGCGTTGTCGTTGAGGTACTGGCAACTCAAGAGCAGGTTGCGCGCGACGATGGCCAGCGGCGGCGGTCCGATCCCGAGCGCCATCTCCAGGCACTGCGCGGATGTCGCGGCATGAACGCCGCCACAGATTCCCGACGCCGTCGAACTGATGAGACCGGCCTCTTTGAGGTTCCGGTTGGGCAATAACGATTCATAACCACGATACGCCGTGGCCACGGACGCGACATCCGACACCTTGCGCTGCGCAAGATCGATGCTGCAATGGAGGGCAAGGCCGCCGCCAATCTGCCGAAACGGATCCGAGCCGCTGGCGGCCTGCGCGTTCAGACGCTCGATTTCGGCCCACAGTCTTCCGTCGGGACCATCGCCGCCGGTCGTGAAAGAAGAAATCGCTCCGGGGATAAATAGCTGTTCGCCCTGCCGCCCGGTGACATGCGGTTCGTCGGCTATCGGCAGCCCCAGGCTTGTCATTACCCCGCGCCCCTCAGAACCCCCGACTCGATATCGCGCCGCCTGAACACCGCCGGGAGAACGGCGACGCGCCGCCAAGCCGGACAATCAGGAGCAGTATGCAAACGGTACGATAAAACAAGCTAACATTGTGCTGGATCGGAAGCAACCACCTGTGCTAACATAATGCCGCGAGTCTCACTACACTCGCGTTTCGGATGTTCCTGATTGCCGGCGAAGCGAACGTCCGGCATTACCAATCAATGACGTCGAGGAGATATGTACGCAAGCGCCGGCGCCGTGGAGATGGGGCTGCCCCACGGCCTCGAGACGGTCGAGATTCGCGTCCGCGGCACGGTGCAGGGCGTGGGCTTCAGACCGACGGTGTGGCGTCTGGCAAGAGAGAACGATCTTGTCGGACACGTTCTAAACGACAGCCGCGGCGTCCTCATCAGGGCGACGGGAGAAAAGAAGCGCATTGCCCGCTTTTTGAGCTGCCTGGAAGCGAATCCTCCGCCGCTGTCGTGCATCGAAAGTCTCGATATCCATCATCTCGACGAAGTCGTGACATTCGAAAACTTTTGCATTGCGAGCAGCGCCGGCGGCGAAACACGCACCAATGTCGCTGCCGATGCGGCCACGTGCCCGGCGTGCTGGGCCGAGGTGCTCGACGAGCGCGAACGGCGTTACCGCTACCCGTTCACGAATTGCACACATTGCGGACCGCGCATTTCGATTGTGACGGGCGTGCCCTATGACCGGACGCGCACGACCATGGCCGCATTTGCGATGTGCGAAGCATGTGCCGCCGAATATCACGAGCCGGCGGACCGGCGGTTTCATGCCCAGGCCATCGCCTGTCCGGAGTGTGGGCCGAAGCTATGGCTTGAATCGCTCGATGGCACGATCCCGGCCGATGAGCTGTCGCTCGCACCGCTTGACGCGGCCGTGCGTCAGATCAAAGACGGCAAGATCCTCGCCATCCGCGGTCTCGGCGGATTTCATCTTGCCTGCGATGCGACCAATGGCAGCGCTGTAGACCGGCTGCGCGCGCGGAAGCGGCGGTTTGGAAAACCGTTTGCGCTGATGGCGCGGGACCAAACAGTCATCCGGCGCTTCGCATCGATTTCGCCTCTCGAATCGGAGCTTCTGCACAGCCCGGCGGCACCGATCGTCCTGTTGCGCGCGGACGGGCTTCAACGTCTGCCCGCGAGCGTTGCGCCAAGCCTGGGTACGCTGGGATTTATGCTGCCGTATACGCCGCTGCACAAGCTGATCCTGGAGGAATTCGATGTGCCGCTGGTCATGACCAGTGGCAATATCTCTCACGAACCTCAGGTTACCGACAACGCCGAGGTTCGCGTCAAGCTCGGCGCCATTGCCGACAGCGCGCTGCTCCACGACCGCGACATCGCCAACCGGATCGACGATTCCGTCGTTCGCGTCATGGGCGGCCGGGCCAGGACGCTGCGCCGGGCGCGCGGCTTCGCGCCAAGTCCGATCGCGTTGCCGAAGAGCCTTGCCGACGCGCCGGAAGTCCTGGCCTTCGGCGGCGAGTTGAAGTCCACTTTCTGCTTGGTCAAGGACGGAGCGGCTATCCTGTCCCAGCATCAGGGAGATTTGGAGGACGCCGCGACGTTCGACGACTATCAGAAGCACCTGGAGCTCTATTGCGAACTCTACAACTGCCGGCCGCGCGTTTTCGCGGCCGATACGCATCCCGAATATTTGTCGAGCAAATTGGCCAGGCAGCGAGCTTCCGGCGGCGGCGTGCTGCACGACGTTCAGCATCATCACGCCCATATTGCGAGCGCGATGGTGGAGAACGGCCGGGAGCTGGACGCTGCGCCGGTGCTGGGCGTGGTTCTGGACGGGATGGGATTCGGCGCCGACGCCAGCCTTTGGGGCGGCGAGTTTCTGCG
The DNA here is from genome assembly GCA_030038995.1 of Xanthobacteraceae bacterium. GTDB lineage: Bacteria > Pseudomonadota > Alphaproteobacteria > Rhizobiales > Xanthobacteraceae > BOG-931. Next base: position 25,504 of record JASHQS010000116.1, on the reverse strand, counting down.
GGCCGACTATCGTAATTTCAGGCGCCTGGCCGCATTCAAGCCGGTTGCGATGCCCGGCGGCGCGCAAGCCGTTCACGAGCCCTGGCGCAACACCTACGCCCACTTGATCGCGGCATTCGGTTGGGAGGCATTGCAGCGCGATTTCGGCGACCTGGAATTGGCGCGCTATCTCGCCGGCAAGCCGCGCGCCATCATTGACCGCATGCTGGCGAGCGCCGTCAACGTGCCCGCGGCCAGTTCCTGCGGGCGGCTATTTGATGCGGCGGCCGCGGCAGTAGGGCTTTGCGCGGACAGAGTGCTGTTCGAAGGCCAGGCCGCGATGGAATTCGAAGACCTCATCGACGACGATGCCTGCGCCGCTGCCAAGTCGCGCGGATTCTATTCTTTCTGCCAGACGATGTCGAAGGCCGGCCTGGAAATCCTCGAGCCGCGACCGATGTGGCAGGCTTTGCTGGAAGACCTGAGATCGCGAACGCCGGCGTCGGTCGTTTCCGCCCGGTTTCATCTCGGCCTTGCAATCGCGGTCGCGGATATGGCGGTACGCCTTGCGAGACGATCGGATACCGAGCCGATCGATACCGTCGTGCTTACAGGCGGATGCTTCCAGAACAAGACGCTATTGGAAGCATGCGTAACCCGTATCGACGAGAGTGGGCTGACCTGTCTTAGCCAGTCGCAAGTCCCGATGAACGATGGCGGGCTGGCGCTGGGGCAGGCGGCCATCGCCGCAGCCCGCGAGATCGACGCACGAGCCGCCTGATGCGCCAGCCTGCGGAATGGGAGTAACGCCATGTGTTTGGGAATTCCAGGTCGGATCGTCAGAATTACCGACGTCGAGCGCAAACTGGCGATGGTCGATGTGGGCGGCGTACAGCGCGAGGTAAACGTAGCCTGCGTCGTAGAGGACGGTACGACCGTCGAAGACTGCATCGGCTGGTGGGTTCTGGTTCACGTCGGCTTCGCCATGAGCCGGATCAACGAGGAAGAGGCGGCGCAAACCTTGAAAATCCTGTTCGAGCTCGGCGAGGCACAGGGCGAAATCGAAGCGATGCGGTTGTCGGCGGCCGGGTAAGGAGCGTCAAATCATGTCCAGCGAAGGCGACCTCAAGGCGCTTTATCCGTTCCTGCACGGCCAGCCGCAAGCGCCGGGGCGGCTCGATGCCGCATTGCTGCATTCGGTCGAGGAGAAAGCCCGCGACTCCCGCGAGACGAATGCGCGCTTCTTCGGCGAGCAAGGACCCGTGCTGGTCGCCGCCGCCAAGGCGCTGGCGGAGGTCTACCGTAGCGGCGGTCGGATGTTCTCCATGGGCAATGGCGGCTCGAGTTGCGATGCGTCTCATGTCGCCGTGGAATTCGTGCACCCGATCACTGCGGGACGTCCGGCGCTGGCCGCCATCAATCTCGTCGCCGATCTGGCGATGATCTCAGCGGTCGGCAACGACCTGGGCTTCGAGCACGTCTTTGTCCGTCAGCTTCTGGCGCAAGGCCACAAGGGCGACGCGCTGGTCGGCATCTCGACAAGCGGCAATTCCTCCAACCTGATGGCGGCGTTCGCCAAGGCGAAGGAGCTGGGCATCGTCACAATCGGCCTAGCGGGCGGCGATGGCGGCAAGATGAAATCGGCCGGCGTCGTCGATTTTTGCCTGGTGGTGCCGACCACGTCTATTCACCGCACCCAGGAATGTCACGTCGCCGCCTATCACATCCTGTGGGATCTCGTGCATACGCTGCTGGCCGATGACCGCGGATCGGCAACGACAAAAGGAGCCGCGGCATGAAATACGTAGATGAATTCCGTGACGGCCAGACGGCCCGCGTCCTGATAAAGGAAATCGAGTCGCTGGTCTCGACCATGACCATGCCGCCGGGGCGGCCGGTCTACATCATGGAGGTCTGCGGCGGCCACACCCATTCGATCTTCCGCTACGGCCTCGAAGGCATGCTGCCGAAGGAAATCGAATTGATCCACGGGCCGGGCTGTCCAGTCTGCGTGCTGCCGATGGGCCGCGTCGACGATTGCGTGTCGATCGCCGAAAATCCGAAAGTGATCTTCGCGACCTTTGGCGACGCCATGCGGGTGCCCGGCTCAAAGAAGAGTCTGCTGCAGGCCAAGGCCGAGGGCACCGACGTGCGCATGGTCTATTCGCCGATGGATGCGCTGGCGCTGGCGCGCAAGAACCCCGATCGCGAGGTGGTGTTCTTCGCGCTCGGCTTCGAGACCACGATGCCGTCCACCGCGCTGACCATCCTGCAGGCGGAAGCCGAGGGCATCGAGAATTTTTCGGTATTCTGCAATCACATCACTATTGTTCCCACCATCAAGGCGATCCTCGACAGCCCGGGTCTTCAGCTCGATGGCTTTCTCGGGCCGGGCCATGTGTCGATGGTGATCGGCACCGCGCCCTACGAGTTCATCGCCAATTTCTACAACAAGCCGATGGTAGTCGCAGGCTTCGAGCCGCTCGATATCCTGCAATCTATCTGGATGGTGCTGAAACAGATCAAGGAGGGCCGAAGCGAGATCGAAAACCAGTATGCCCGCATCGTGCCTGACGGCGGCAATGCCGCAGCGCTTCAGGCGGTGTCCAAGGTATACGAACTGCGCCAGTTCTTCGAGTGGCGCGGGCTCGGCTCGATCGATCACTCCGGTGTCAAGTTGCGCGATGAATATGCCCGCTACGACGCCGAGCAAAAGTTCGCGATTCCCAATCTGAAAATCGCCGATCCGAAATCGTGCCAGTGCGGCGAGGTGCTCAAGGGTGTGATCAAGCCCTGGCAATGCAAGGTGTTCGGCTCGGCGTGCACGCCGGAGAAACCGCTCGGCGCGCTGATGGTGTCGTCGGAAGGCGCCTGCGCTGCCTACTACCGGTACGGCGGCGTGAAGCGCTTCAAGGAGGCGGTATGAACGTCGCGCCGTTCATCCGCACCCGCAAGCTCGGCAAGCTCAACGTCGAGACGGTGACGCTCGCCCATGGCGGCGGTGGCAAGGCGATGAAGGATCTGATCGACGACGTGTTCGTAGCGGTGTTCGACGATCACGCGCTGGCGCCTCTGGAGGATCAGGCCCGGTTCGATCTGGCCGAACTCGCTCTGCATGGCGACCGGCTGGCGTTTACCACGGATTCCTTCGTGGTCGATCCGCTGTTCTTCCCCGGCGGCAACATCGGCGACCTCGCCGTTTGCGGCACCGTCAACGACCTCGCCGTCGGTGCCGCGACGCCGCTGTATTTGTCGTGTGCCGTCATCATTGAAGAGGGTACGAGCATCGACCTCCTGCGCAAGGTGGCGCGCTCCATGGCGATGACCGCGCGCGCGGCCGGCGTCGCCATCGTCACTGGCGACACCAAGGTGGTCCAGCGCGGCGCCTGCGACAAGCTGTTCATCACCACCACCGGTATCGGCGTGATCCGCAAAGGGCTCACGCTTGGCGTGGACAGCGCGCGTCCGGGCGACGTGATGCTGGTCAACGGCCTGCTCGGCGATCATGGCGCCGCCATCCTTTGTGCGCGGGGCGACATGGCGCTCGACACCTTGATCGAGAGCGATTGCGCCTGCCTGCACGGCTTGATCGAGACCGTGCTGGCGGCGGCGCCCGGCATTCGTTTCATGCGCGACGCCACCCGCGGCGGACTCGCCACGGTGCTCAATGAGATCGCCGAGGCGTCCCAGGTCGCCATCGAGATCGATGAAGCCGCAACGCCGATCCGCGAAGAGGTCAGGGCGTTTTGCGAAATCCTCGGGCTCGACCCGCTTTACCTCGCCAACGAAGGCAAGATCTTGTGCGTCGTGCCGCCGGATCAAGCGGAAGCGGCGCTCACCGCGATGCGCAACCATCCGCTCGGCCGCGACAGCGCAATCATCGGTCATGCAACCGACGGACCGCCGGGACGTGTGGTCATGCAGACCATGTTTGGCGGTCGCCGCATCGTCGACATGCTGGTTGGGGAGCAGCTGCCGAGAATTTGCTAGCCGCGGCGAAGCCGCAGCACCGGGGACTCGAAAAACGGGAAGGATCGCCCATGCACAGCAATGATGCCGCCGCCGTCACGCCCGTCGATGCAACCGTCGTCCGCATCAAGGATCGCGGCGAGGTCAAGGAGATCGATTACAACGCCGCCATTACCAAGCACATCGGGTCTTTGTGGTGGGGCACGGCCGTCGGCTATCGCGCGATGCAGGCCGCGGCCGAAGCTTTGTCCAAGGACGGGCTCTGGAGTCGTGACGATCTCTACGTCGTCGGCGCTCACCCTGGGCCGGGCGTGCGCGATGCCATCGACTATGTGACCGGCGTCGTCGGACGCGACCGCTACAAGGTGATTGCCGACGCCGATTGCGGCATGAAGTGCAACAGCTCCATGAAGTTCGAATGGTGGGTGAGCGATCGCCGCAGGACGGTGTTCGTCAAGTTGCGCGAGGACTTCGTGCCGCGGGCATTCTACGAGCTTTCCGACCGGCTGGGCACCGCGGCCGAGACCAAGGCAGACAGGCGGCTGTTCGAGATTTTCAAGGTCACGCTCTCGACCCGAATTTGGGCGGCGCCGCTCAGCCGCAATTTCAACGTCGAGACGATCGACCGGCCGTTGGCGCCCGGTGAGCTGCCGGCCGAGACGTTGCGCGCCGATTATTGGGACGACTTGAGGAGCAAACCGCCCGGGGGCGCGCCTGCGGAGGGCAAATCCCCTCCTCGGGCGGCATCGGCTGTGGGCGAAAGGACGCCCATCAACCGGTAGACCAAATGAAATGAGCGGAGGCAAACGGCAATTGCCTTAGTTGCTGTGGACAGCAATCGCCAACATTGCAGTCAGTACTGGTGTGAAAGCATCTGCAGAGAAGAGGGAGCGACGAAAATGGAAAACTTCCGGCAATCATCGAAATCCTCAGGAGAGAAAGAGGGACGGACGAAAATGAAAAACTTCCGGCAATCATCGAAATCCCTGGCAAAGGCTGGCCTCGTCGGCCTTGGTGCATGCTTCGCGGCTGGTTTGGCAGGAACCGCCGACGCGCAGGTCCTGCCGCCCAATCCCGATCCGACCTGCGTCGTGCCGGCGAGCGAGTTCAAAAGCTGGTTCGAATCCGGGCCTCCCTTCCTCAACGTACCGGTCTCGCCGGCCGACAGCATCCTGCTCAACACCAGTAATAATTGTAATTTCTACAAATGGTCCGAGCGGATGTTTCTGTGGCTGACCTCTCCGGCATCAGGCCCCTATAAGGGTGGCCGCGTGTTCGACACGCAGGTCTTCTATCAGGTCAGTAACGGCACCCTGGTGGCGCAGAACACCTTCGGCCCGCGGAATTTCGCGCTGCGCGCGGCGCAAGCCGGTCCCGACGGCCTGCCGGTTATTATGGACGCCGCAGGCCATGTGCGCGAATTCGTCACCGCACCGGGCAACGCGGGCATCACCACGCTGAGCCTTCCGGGAAATAGGCAAGCCCGGATTGCCACGGTCGAGACCGGCCCCGACGGCAAGGCGGTGTTCCGCGATGCCAACAACAACCTCGTGACGGTTACGCCGAATGTGACCGCCGACATGCTGCCGCAAACGCTCGGCCGCTTGACTGGCTTGCTGCAGCCGTCGAGCGGCCCCACGGCACTGAGCGCAACGGCCCAACGTCAGCAGGTCGCCGACGCGTTGACCGCCGCGAGGGTGCTGATCCAGTTCAACACCGGCAGCGGCCCGGTCTTCGTTGAAGCCGGCACCGGCGTCGTCGACAATCTCGGGCCGGGCCAGGCTGGCGGCAATGGCGTGCTGAACTCGCAGCAGAATTCGGTGATTTTCTATGAGACCCTGGTCAACGATGTCTACGCCTGGTACCTCACCGGCCGCAAGACGCAGGGCGGCATAGCGCCGTATTACAACCCCAACAATCCGGCCACTTACGGCCTGTTCCCCACCTCGGCAAATGACCTGACGGCGATCGAGAATTTCTCGAAGGCCCATGGCGGGCCGCCGAGCTTCCCGGACGGCGACGCGCTCGCCGTCGAAGTCAAGCTCTCCTGGGTGGACGCGGCGACTCTGCCCAACAACGCGCAGGGCTACATCACCACGCAAGCCAATGTGCCGACCTACAATACGAGCAACCCGAGAGATTGGGTGCCCACCGGAACCAAACCCGCCAGGGTCGCGCTGGTCGGTGCGCATTTCGTGGGCAGCGCCAAGAATCATCCGGAAATGATCTGGGCCACATTCGAGCACCTGCGCAATACGCCGCTCGCGACCTATCAGTACAACAGCGGTGGAAAGACGTTAACCGTCCAGCAGAGCACGACAGGCAACTGGCTGTTCTCGGCCAATGGCGCCGCCGCGCCGTATAACGCCGAACTGGCGGTTCTTTGTCCGAACAGCAATCAACCCACAAAACAGTGCCCGTCGTCGCCGAACCTGTCGGGGCATATCGTTGCATATACGACATCGGCAGCGATCTTGCCGCCAAGCAACGTCCTGCGCATGAAGCCTTGGGGCGTCGCCTCCAACGGTGTTCCCAACAACGAGGACAAGACGCCGGCCGCCGCCAACACCGAGATCATCTCGATCGACACCAATGTACAAGCGCAACTGAGCGCCGGGGGCGCCGGCACCGATCCGCGGTACAATTACCTCATGATCGGCTCGACCTGGACCTTCGGCGGCGGCCAGCCCAGTAAGCTCACTCCCAACGGCGCCTATCCCAACAACGCTGCAAACCCCCCAAACCCGCCCCCGTATAACGTGGTCGGCACCAGCATGCTGTTCAACAGCACGATGGAGACTTTTCAACAGGGGACAGACGGCACTTCTAAGACGGGCTTCAATTGCTTCAGCTGTCATAGCGACGTCACAGGCGACGTGACGAAGCCCGCTAGCACTTTCGTCAGTCATATTTTCAAACCGACCAAACCGCTGCCGTAGTAATGCCAAGAGCGCGATCGGTTCGCGACCGGCCGGTCGCGCTTTAACGTCCAAGGCTGTGTGCTCTGCGCCGTTCGAGCGTGGAGCACAACAGCAGCAGCCCCTTGGCGGGCCGGCGCTCGAGGACGGAGTGGCGATCGCGTGCTGTCAGCACTGCACACCATCAGTACCTATCCGTTCGGCCTGGGGAGCCCGATCTTCGCGCATTACCCTGCTATGAAGTTCGGGCATTTGGCGAGCGTGAATTACTTCGCCGAATTGCTGGCGCCTATGGCGTTGCAGGCGATCGCCGACGTGCCTGCGAAAGGTCGCGGCCGGGTGCTGACTTCGCCGCCGCTGCCGCTGCGGGGCTTGCCGTGCGGTGCAAATCTGGTGTGCCGCGCTCTCTGCGGCCAACTTGCCAAAGCATTGCCCGATGGTCAGGCTCCGCGTCTTGTCTCGATCGACGCCCGGGGCCCCAGGAGACCGATCAGCAGCCTGGCTGAATTCGAAGCCTATGGCGGATACAGCAAGCACGACCTGAAGAAGCGCCAGCAGTTCTATTTGCCGTTCCATAAAAGCGCGACTTACGATCTTGCCAATTTCCAAGGCCGTCACGCCATCTTCGTGAACGACATCAATGTCACCGGCACCCAGCTCGCCACGATCACGAAGCTTTTGCAAAGTGCGGCGGTCGAGAGTCTCGACGTGCTTTTGATTGTCAATGTCGACCGGAAGATAGGATGTGCGTTTCCTCAGCTCGAGAACGAGATCAACACGTCGAGGATCACCGATCTTGCGGAATTCACCGCCTTCCTGAGCGATTGCGAATTCGACCCGACGGCAAAATTGATCTGCCGCCTCATGTCCCACGATCCCCAGGAGCTCGCGGCCATCTTCGAAGCGCTTCGACCTCCGAAGCGGCAGATGCTTCGCCGTGCGATCCTGCGCGAAGGTCTCTATGGCGGCCCGCTATTTGAGGAAAACATTCAGGCCGTGGAGCGCGCCGTGTTCGGCGATGAGCGGGCGATCTTGCGGGCATAGAGGGGGCTTGGGATGGCTATGTCGCTTTCCGATCTCGCGTATGAAGTGCCGATCATCGAACGGAGCGTGTATGCCGAGCGCTATACATCCATACCCTTTGACGCGACCGACCCGCGCCGGAACGAGCCTTTGGTCAGGCTGGAAACCGTTGGTGTCGCCTATGAGGCGCATCACGCCCGGACCGATGGGCGCAATTGGCCCTATCTCGGTCCGGTGCCCGGGGCACGCAAGGACGTTTGGCTGCGCAAGACCGTTGCCGGAATGCTGGCCAAGGTCGACCAGCGCCTCAAACCGTTCGGCGTCGGGCTGATCGTTTGGGACGGATATCGCACGCTCGCCTGCCAGCAGGGCATGTGGGACTTCTTCTATCGTGAGGCGGTTCGGGCGACGCCTGAGGGAACGCCAGCGGTTTGGCGGGCACAGGCGCTCCGGCATGCCGTCGATCCCGGCGATTTCAACGAGGATAATCCGGCGACATGGCCGACCCATGCCACGGGCGCGGCGGTGGACCTGTCGCTGCGCGACCTCGATTGCGGCACCTACTGCGATCTCGGCGGTCGTTTCGAAGATATCAACGACATCGCCGCGACGGACTATTTCGAACGAAAACTCGCGGCGGGAGCGATTGCTGACGACGACACGCGGCTGAGGTATCGGCGCCTGCTCCATTGGGCGATGAGCAGCGAAGGCTTCGAGAACGATCCATTCACGTTCTGGCATTTTGACTGGGGCAGCCAACTCTATGTGAAGATGACGCGTGCGCTACGCGCGAATCCGGCAAAAGCTGCTTGGTACGGCTATATTGCACCCCCATGAGCGGCGCTTGCAGAAACCGAATTTTGCGGGCGTACGTCCTAACAAGCCTGCGAGCTTCGGCGATTACCGAACATCCGGATTCCAGGATGAGTGAGTGTTTGCGGCCGTTGGCATCACACGTTCGACCGCTGCAGCTGCTCGATCGGATGGCGTGTGCCGGAAGCGGCGCCGGGCAGCACCAGGCGATCGATCCCGGCGAGATTTTCGGCGGAGTTCGCCGATCCGCCGCTCCTGCCCCGACATGGAGCCCCGACATGGAGCCCCGACATGGAGCCCCGACATCGAGCCCCGACATCGAGCCCCGACATGGAGCTTTGCGGGAAGGCCGCTTCGTGATCTATTTGTTGCGAATAGATGAGATGATTGGATGACGGTCGAGAGCAGGCACCGGCCATCAGCGCCGCCGTTCGCGGCGCCGCTGGACCCCGCGCGGTACACGCGGCGGATTATCCTGGAGCCGCACCAGGCGATCGAGGCCGTAACGCCGCAACGCGATCTTTTCGTTCTGGCGCATCTCGGCATTCCGCGGGTTGAGGCTCTCGACTGGCGGCTCGAGATCGCCGGTCTGGTGGAGCGACCGGTTACACTGACGCTCGACGACATTCGGCGCTTGCCGGCGCGGCGGGTCGAATCTTTTCACCAATGCGCCGGTGCGCCGCGCCGACCCGACCTCGCCGTGCATCGGGTCGCCAACGTGGTCTGGAGCGGCGTCGATCTTGCCGATCTGCTCCGGACGTGCAGCGTGCATGCCGACGCGCGCTTCTTGTGGGCCTATGGCCTCGACCACGGCGATTACGACGGCGTGAGCGCCAAGTGGTACGTCAAGGACGTGCCATTGACGCGGCTCGGCGAAGGCGGCGTCCTTCTCGCCTATGCGGTCAATGGCGAGCCGTTGGCACCGGAGCACGGCTTTCCGCTGCGGCTTATCGTTCCCGGCTATTACGGCACCAACACGGTCAAATGGCTGTGGCGGCTCGAGCTCGCCGCAGGGCGTGCCACCGGCCCTTTCACAACTGTGCTCTACAACGATCCCGACCCCGCGGCCGGCGGCACCCGGCCGGTCTGGGAAGCACCGCCCGAAGCCCTGATCGTCGCGCCCGCACCCGGGCCGTTGGCCGCGGCCGCGATCGAGGTCTGGGGATGGGCCTGGGCCGCCGCGGAGATCGTCCAGGTCGAGGTCAGCGTCGACGGCGGCCAAAGCTGGTCAACGGCGCGGGTCGAACGCCGCCGGCAATGGTCATGGCAGCGATTTGCCTTCGACTGGCGGCCGGCTGGTGCCGGCAGCTTCACGCTGGCTGCGCGCGCAACCGATTCGCGCGGCGCCGTGCAGCCCATGGGCAAGGCGCGCAACTCCGTCCATACCGTGAAGGTAGTGATCGAGTGAGCGCCGTTTTTCAATGCCGTCATGTACGTCGTGAGGCACCGTCATGAGGCGACGCGAGTTGATCGCGGCATTCGGCGGCGGCGCGGCGACCGAGTCCGAGCGGCCGTTCATGCCGGCCGAGCGCGCCCTTTGCCGAGCGCCATGCGTCCAAGGAGCTGTTCAGCGCCTGTGATGAGCCAACATTTACAGCTATTTGCGCCGAAAACCTATTATTTCGATCCCTTGCTCGCCGGAGCGCGTTCGTCATGGCCGTATCATCTCGGGTGCCGCCACGGCTGCAGTTCCGGCCGACGGAATCCGGCCGCGAGCTGCTGCACACAGTGGGCGATGCCGAGATCAATTGGCTCAGCGCCGAGCAGTCCAACAGCTCGCCGACGATCGGCGACATCGCGCTGCTGAAAATCTTCCGCCGCATGTCCAGCGGGCAGCATCCCGAAGCCGAAATGGGCCGCTGTCTGACGGCGGCGGGATTTGCCTATGCGCCGGCCTTGTTGGCCGAAATACGGTGTCTGACGTCGTCAAGTCCTGCGAACAGGAACGCATAGCCCCGCCGCCGCGGCGTAGCGCGAGCGCGGCCGGCGTCAATCCATCTTGATATTGGCGGTGTGGATCACCTTAGCCCACTTTTTGGTGTCGTCGGCGACGAGCTTGCCAAATTCGGCCGGCCCCATCGGCATCGGTTCGGCGCCCAACTCGGTAAACCGCGCCTTCATCCCCGGATCGGCAAGGGCGGCGGCGACCTCCTTGCTCAGCCTTTCGATGATCGGTTGCGGCGTGCCCTTGGGGGCGCCGAGGCCGAACCATCCGGTGGCATCGTAACCCGGCACGAATTCGGCAATCGCCGGAAGATCCGGCAGCGCCGAGTTACGCTTCGCCGACGTCACCGCGAGCGCCCGAAGCTTGCCGGCTTTGACATAGCCGATCGACGAGGTGATGCCCTCGAACATAACCTGGATCTGGCCGCTGAGCAGATCGACCAGCGCCGGCCCGCCGCCGCGGTATCCCACCACGTTCAAGTTGACGCCGGTCATCGCCATGAACAATTCGGCGAACATATGCGGCGGCCTGCCGTTGCCGGCCGTGCCGAGGTCGATCTTGCCCGGATTGGCCTTGGCGTAGGCGATGAACTCGGCAACGCTCTTGACCGGCAGCGATGGATTGACTTCCAGCAGCGACGGCGCCTGCATGAGGCCCGCAATCGGCGCGATGTCGCGCATGAAATCGAAATTGAGGTGGCGATAGAGCGTGGCATTGATCGCGTTCGACTGCGTGACCAGAAGCAGCGTGTAGCCGTCGGGGTCGGCGCGCACGACCGCCTCGGTGGCGATGTTGCTGCCGGCGCCCGATCGGTTCTCGACGACGAATTGCTGACCAAGCCGCTGCGACAGCCATTGAGCCATGAGGCGCGCGCAAATGTCGGTCGGGCCGCCGGCCGCATAACCGACGAGCAAAAGCACCGACCGCGTCGGATAGGTTTTTTGCGCGCGCGCAAGGCGAGGCAGCGCCGGAAGCGTCGCGGCGCCCGCCGCCAAGCGCAAAAGTCTTCGGCGAGAAAAACGGGAAAGATTCGTCATGCGCATCCTCCACACATCTGCCGTTGCGGCGAATTTTTTGGCCGCGAGGTTACCCCGTTCCACATGCAGACGTAAGGGGCAGCGATCCGCGCGTGGTGGCGTTTCAGCTCTCGCAACGCCGATACGTGGCGCCAGCCTAAGGCGGCAAATGCGCTGGCATCGATAAACGCCTGGATTGTCGATACCCGTGGAAATGATAGTCTCTGCCCCCGACAAGCAGGCGAGATCGGCAGCAGATTTCGGTAAGCCATTGCCGATGATTGCCCGTGACGTTCCTTACAATTGACGAGTCCGGCCGGATCATGATGTGCTGTTCAGGCGGGGAGAACGCTGCCCAGGAGGAGAAAAAAATGCACATCGCTCGCCTGATCCGAATTCCGTGCGCCGGCTTGATCGGCGCGGTTGCGGCCGTCGCAACGCTTTCGAGTGCGGGGCTGGCCGCCGGAACGTATGACATCAATGTCGTGTTGCCGCTCACCGGCAGCGCCGCGTTCGTCGGGCAGGGCCAGAAGGACACCTTGTCGGCGCTCGAGGACCAGATCAACGGCACGGGGGGCATCGGCGGCCAGAAGCTCAATTTCATTTTCCACGACGATCAGACGCAGCCGCAGCTGGCGGTCCAGCTCACCAGCCAGGTTCTCGGCTCGCGGCCGGCAGTGGTCATGGGGTCGAGTCTCGTCGCCATGTGTCTTGCCATGGCGCCGCTGATGGCCAACGGGCCGGTCCAATATTGCCTGTCGCCGGGCATCCATCCGAAGGCGGCAAGCTATGTGTTCTCCACCAGCTCCTCGTCGACCGATCAGATCGCGGCGGTGGTGCGCTACTATCGCATGGTGGGTTGGACCAAGATCGCGTCGCTGATGACGACCGACGCCAGCGGCCAGGACGGCGACCGTTCGCTCGCCGCGGTGCTGCAATACCCCGAGAACAAGGGCAAAATGCAGCTCGTGATCCAGGAGCACTTCAATCCCTCGGATGTCTCGGTCGCGGCGCAGATGGCGCGCATCAAGGGTTCGGGCGCCCAGGCGATCGTCGCCTGGACTACCGGCGCGCCGGCGGCAACCGTCTTTCGCGGCATGGCGCAGGAGGGAGTCGACCTGCCGGTAGCGCCGACCAGCGGCAATCAGACGTTCGCGGCGATGAAGCAATGGCAGGCATTTCTGCCGAAACACCTGATCCTCGCTTCGGCCCTTTATCCGCCGCATCCGCCCGGCGTCAAGCTCGATCCCCGCGTCGACAGCGCGCAGCAGGCGATGTACGCCACGTTGAAGAAGCGCGGGCTCAAGGCGGACAACATGGTGGCGACGTCGTGGGATGGCGGCCTCATTGTGGCCTCCGGGCTGCGCAAGCTCGGCAGCGGCGCCACCGCGGCGCAGTTGCGGCAATACATCAACGGTCTGACGGACTTCCCCGGCGTCGACGGCATCTATGATTTCAAAAAATATCCGCAGCGCGGACTCGGGCAGGAATCCGCGACGGTTACCGCCTACGACGCAAAGACCGTCTCGTGGACCTGGCTTTCGCAGCCGGGCGGAGCGCCGTTGGGCAAATAGGCTGCGGCCGTCGAGCCGAAACCGGCGTCAGCCGGTTATGACCTGAGCCGCCGGCGATGGACCAACTTGCGCAGATCCTGGTCGGCGGCATCCTGCAGGGCAGCGTTTTCGCCATCGTCGCCCTCGGCATCAGCCTGGTCTTTCGCGTCACCGGCATCATCAATCTGGTGCAGGGCGGCTTCTGCATCATCGGCGCGCTCGCCCTGTACTCGTTCGCGAACGATCTCGGTTGGCCGCTGCCTGCCGCTTTTCTCGCGGCGATCGCGGCCACGACGATGTTGGGCGCGGCGCTCGGCGCCGTCACCTTCGTGCCGGCGCTGTCTCGCCTGCCCACCAGCAGCATGTTGATGCTGACCGTTGGGCTTCTGACTTTCATCAACGGCTTGGCGCTGGTGGTGTGGGGCAGCCAGCCCTACGCCGTGACCGCATTCTCGGGCGAGCAGCCGATCGATGTCTTCGGCATCCTGGTGCCGTCGCAGGGGCTGTGGATCGCCGCCTTCGCTGCGATCATCATCATCGGCGTCTGGCTGTTGATGGCGCACACGACCGTAGGCAAGGCGCTCTCCGCGTGCGCCGAGAATCCGCTGGCGGCGCGCTTCATGGGCGTCGACGTCGCGCGCCTGACGCTTTTCAGTTTCGCGCTTGCCGCTCTCATCGGTGCCGTGGGCGGCGCCGTGGTGGCGCCGATCATGTCGCTGCAATTCGACGCCGGCAGCTTCTTCACCAATGCCGGGTTCATTGCGGTCGCGCTTGGCGGCATGAGCTCGCTGCCGGGCGCGATCGCGGGAGGATTATTTCTCGGCATCGCCGAGCAGCTCGCCGCCGGATATGTGTCGTCGTTGTTCGCGAACGGGCTGGCGCTGGCGCTCCTGATGGCGACGTTGCTGTTGCGGCCGCAGGGCCTGTTCGTGTCCGGCCGGGAACGCCGTCGCGACGTGCGCGAGGAACTGCGCGTGACGCGCTCGGTGATTCGGCCGCGTCCGCGCGGCGTGGCGCTGGCCGCGGCGCTGCTGCTTCTGCTGTTGATCGCGCTGCCCTATCTGGTTGGCGGCGGTTTGATGAGTTCGCTGGTCATCACGCTCATTCTGTTCATCGCCGTGCTCGGCCTCGACGTGCTGATGGGCTATGCCGGCCAGGTCAACCTCGGCCAGGCAGGATTCATGGCGCTCGGCGGCTATACGGCGGCGATCCTGGCGACCGACTACGGCGTATCGCCGCTTCTAGGCACGGCCGCCGGAATCGCGTTGTCGCTGAGCTGCGCATTGCTGCTGTCGACCGTCACAATCCGGCTGCGCGGCGCTTATCTGGCGCTGGCGACGCTCGCGTTCGGTCTTCTGATGGATTCCCTGACGGTCGGCCTCGTCGACGTTACCGGCGGCCCGTCGGGGCTGGTCGGGATTCCGTCTTTTGCACTCGGACCGTTCGTCTTCACGAGCCCGCGCGCCATGTATTACCTGACGCTGACCATCGTCGTGGTGCTGGTCGCGGCGCTCGCAGGTGCCATGCGCTCGGATTTCGGCCGCGTGCTCCAGGCGATCCGCGCCGACCAGACCGCAGCGCAGGCGCTTGGCCTCAATGTGCCGCGATACAAGATGGCCGCGTTTGCGATCAGCGCCGTGCTCGCCGCTCTGTCGGGCAGCCTCCTGGCATTTGATTTTCACTTTCTCTCACCGGAAATGGTGGCGACGCCGCGCTCGTTCGAGATGATTGCGATGCTGATCGTCGGTGGCGAGGGCGCGCTGGTGGGCGGACTGGCCGGCACGGCTCTGCTGACCCTGTTGCCGATCGTGTTTCAGCCGATCGCCCTCTACAAGACCCTGGTCGAAGGCGCGGTCCTGGTGCTCGCGTTTCAATATCTGCCCGACGGCATTGCCGGCGCATTATGGCGCGTGGTGGACCGGCTGGTCGCGGCGCTATGGCCGCGCGCGTTGGCGGCGAACTTGGCGCCGGCGCGCGATCGGCCGCTGCGCTCCCGCCGGCGGAACGTCGCCGCGAGCGCATTGGCGCTCGAAGCCGTTCACCTCGCCAAGAGATTCGGCGGCGTGCAAGCAGTCGCAGACCTTTCCTTCACGGTGCCCGACGGCAGCATCACCGCGCTGATCGGCCCCAACGGCGCCGGCAAGACCACGGTGTTCAACCTCATCACCAACCTGTTCGCGCCCGACAGCGGCGAGGTGCGTTTTTATGGAGCATCGCTGCGCCGCCTGTCGCCCGGCGAAGTCGCAGCGCTCGGACTCATGCGCACCTTTCAGACGGCGCGCGTTTTTCCCGGCATGACGACCCTCGAAAATCTTCTTGCCGGTGCGCATCGCCAAGTCCGTCACGGCGCCGCGGCGCATATGCTGTGGCTGCCGCCGGCCATGCGCGAAGAGCGGGCGCTGCGCGGACGCGGCGAGGCGCTGCTCGGGCTGGTCGGTCTCGCGCGCTTTCGCGACGTTGCCGCGACCACGTTGCCGATGGGCGCGCAGAAGTTGCTGGAAGTGTGCCGCGCGCTGATGGCGCGGCCGCGGCTGCTCTTGCTCGACGAGCCGGCGGCCGGACTCAACGATGCCGAGACCGCCGAGCTTGCCGCCCTGCTTTACGCGGTGCGCGACGCCGGCCTCACCATCCTTGTGGTCGAGCACAACATGTCGCTGGTGATGGATGTCGCCGATCAGGTCATCGTGCTCGATCTGGGGCGACTCCTGGCCCGCGGGGTGCCGCGCGACATACAGCGCGACCGCCGCGTTATCGACGCCTATCTCGGCGTCGAAGCAAAGGCGGTCTGAATGCTGCAATTGACCGCGATCGAGGCGGGCTACCGCGATCTCATCGTGCTGCGCGGCATCGATCTCGAGGTCCGCGCCGGCGAGATCGTTGCGCTGATCGGCGCCAACGGCGCCGGCAAGACGACGCTTGCCAAAACGATCGCGGGGCTGCTTCCGGTGCGCCGCGGCGAGATTCGCCTGGCCGGAAATCCGATCGAGCGCTTGCCGCCGTGGGCGCGCATCCGGCTTGGCATGGCCCACGCTCCCGAAGGCCGCCAGGTCGTCGCCGGATTGACGGTTGCCGACAATCTGCGGCTCGGCGCCTACGCGCTGCGGCGGCAACGTGGCGAGAGCTGGACCAGCGGGCGCATCGCCGCGGTGTGCGAGCTTTTTCTGCCGCTGCGCGAGCGGCTCGGCGAAACCGCCGGCAATTTGTCGGGAGGCCAACAACAGATGCTGGCGATCGCCCGCGCGCTGATGACCGAACCGAAGCTGCTGGTGCTGGACGAGCCTTCGCTCGGCTTGGCGCCGGCGCTGGTGGCGGACATTTTCCGCCTTGTCGATCGTCTGCGGGCGGCCGGCATCGCGATCTTGTTGTCGGAGCAGAATGCGCAGATGACGCTGGCCATTGCCGATCGCGCCTACGTCATCGAGATGGGACGCATCGCGTTGCAGGGGAGCGGGCGCGAACTGCTCGGCCATCCGGATGTTGCCAAGCGCTACCTTGGCGTTGGCGCTGCGGCGGCCTCGCTCCGTCACGGCGACGCCGAAGGCCGCCATAGCCGGCTGGTCCGCGGCCTCGCCGACATATTGGAGAATGATTAAGATGCGCGCCCGCGGCCGACGCCGGTTCGCAACGGTCTAGCTGATCTTGACAATTTGCTTTCCGAAATTCTTGCCTTGCAACAACCGAAGAAATGCCTCGGGCATTCGCTCGATGCCATTGAGGACGTCTTCCTTGAAATGGATTTTGCCTGCCTGCTGCCAAGCGACCAAGCGCTGCAATGCTTCATTGCGCTTATGCCACCAGTCGAAAACCAGAAAGCCGTGGACGCTGGCCCGGCTGACGATCAACTGCCCCATGAAGCGTTCGCCAATGTCGGGCTCGCCGAACCGATCGGCAAGCGCCACACGACCGCAAATCACGGCCCGTGCGCCAATGCTCAGGTTTTTCATGACCGCATCATGGATAGGCCCGGCCGTGTTGTCGAAGAAGACGTCGACGCCCTGCGGACAGGCCTGCTTCACCGCTGCGGCAAGATCGGCGACCTTTTTATAATTGATTGCCGCATCGAACCCGATTTCGCGACACCATTGCAGCTTATGATCGCCGCCGGCAATGGCGACGGCCCGACATCCCGCCAGTTTGGCGATCTGGCCGACGAGTTGGCCGACTGCTCCCGATGCGGCGGAAACCACCACGGTCTCGCCTGGCCGCGGACGGCCGACGTCAAGGAGGCCGAAATAGGCCGTGACGCCCGGCATGCCGAGCCAAGACAGCGAGCTTTCGATCGGGGCGAGTTTCGGATCGATCTTGTTCACGCCCGCGGGGCCGAATATGTCGGGGGTCAGGACCGACCATTCCTGCCAACCAAAGCTCATTGACTCGGCAATGTCTCCGGTCTTCCAGGCGGGATGGTTTGAGGCCACGATTTCACCGACGCCGCCACCTTGCATGACCTCGCCGAGGCCGACTCCCTTGGTGTAGTTCGCGCTCGGACTCATGCGCCCGCGCATGTACGGATCGACGGAAAGCCATTTGGCCTTGACCAGGATCTGGCCTGGCCCGGGATCGGGCACCGGCTGGGCGTCCATGGTCCAGTTTTGCGGGGACGGCAGCCCTTTCGGATAACTGGCGAGTAGCCAGCGGCGGTTCACGACATTTTGCATCGGCGTGCCTATTTTGCCGTCAGGATACCGTCCGCGCCTCTCTAAACAAGAGGGAATGTCCACGGGCGCTCGTTACGGCCGCTTGCCTTGAACGCCGAAATACCACCGCGATAAATGTCGGTGAGCGCGGCGTCGTCGCAGCCGTCGAGCAGGCGCGTCCGACGCGAAAAGCGAGCCCAGGTTCCGCGCGGCTATCTAGCGCATGCCTCTCCGTGGTCGGCGATTTGCTTCGCATCCGCCAAGGCGTAGCATTGCCTCTGGTGCCGACAATGGGGCATTTTTTGACGGAGACGATCATGACGGCGGTCAAGCGAATGCGCGGTGACGAGGCGGCGCTCAGGCAGGCGCAGATGTTGATCGGCGGCAAGTGGGTCGACAGCGCGTCAGGCGAGGTGCTGGAAGTCGAGGATCCGGCGCACCGCCGCCCGATTGCCGTGGTGCCGCGCGGCCGCGCCGAGGATGTTACGCGTGCCGTTCGAGCGGCGGCGGAGGCTTTTCCTGCCTGGTCGCGCACTATTCCGCGCGACCGCGGACGGCTTATCGCGCGCATTGCCGACGCGCTCGAGGCGCGTCTGGAAGAGCTGGCCCGCTGCATTGCGCTTGAGACCGGGAACGCGCTGCGCACCCAGGCGCGGCCCGAGGCGAAGACGACGGTCGACATCCTGCGCTACTTCGGCGGCTTGGGCGGCGAGCTCAAGGGTGAGACCATTCCGTTGGGCGAGCACGTGCTGAGCTATACGCGGCGCGAGCCGCTCGGCGTCGTCGGCGCCATTATTCCTTGGAATGCGCCGGTGCTGCTTGCCGCGCTCAAGATCGGCCCCGCGCTCTGCGCCGGCAACACCATGGTCCTCAAAGCGGCCGAAGATGCGCCGCTCGGCGTGTTGCTGCTTGCCGAAGTGTGCCAGGAGTTTTTGCCGCCCGGCGTGCTCAACGTGCTCACCGGGCTTGGCGAGGAATGCGGCGCTCCGCTTGCCAACGATCCCACGGTGAGCAAGCTTTCGTTCACCGGCTCCACCGAGGTCGGCAAGCTGATCATGCGTGCCGCCGCCGACCGCATCGTACCGGTTTCGCTCGAGCTTGGCGGCAAGAGCCCCTCGATCGTGTTCCCCGATGCCAACGAAGACTGGGTCATCGACGGCATCATCGCGGCCATGCGCTTCACGCGGCAGAGCCAATCCTGCACGGCCGGCTCGCGCCTGTTCCTGCACCGCGACATTTTCGACCCGTTCCTCGATGCGCTCGGGCGGAAGGTCAAGGCGCTCAAGATCGGCGATCCGCTCGACGAGGCAAGCGACATCGGCACCATCATCAACGAGAAGCAGTTCAGCAAGGTGTGCGGCTACGTCGAGGAAGGATTGGGCCGGCGCGAGGCGCGCGTCGTGATCGGCGGAATGCCACCCAAGGAGGGATCGCTGAGCGAAGGCTATTACGCCATTCCGACCATCTTCGCCAACGCGGCGAACGATTGGCGCCTGGCGCGCGAGGAGATTTTCGGCCCGGTGCTGGTCGCCATACCGTGGACCGACGAGGCCGACGCGATTGCGATGGCGAACGACAGCCACTACGGGCTCGCCGCCTACGTCTGGTCGCACGACATCGGCCGCGCCTTGCGCACGGCGCACGCCATCGAGGCCGGTTGGATCCAGGTCAACCAGGGGCTCGGCCAGAGTCCCGGACACTCCTATGGCGGCTATAAGGAAAGCGGGATCGGCCGCGAGTTCTCCCTGGAAGGCATGCTGGAAAGCTATACGCAGAGGAAAAACATCACAGTCAACTTGATGCGTTAGGCCGTTGCGTTCGCCACAGGTGCGACACGACTGAGCCGCAGCACTTTGCAAGCCTGCCGATCAAAGCCACATGCTTCCAGGCCGCGCGCTGGGCGGCACCGATTGTCGTGGTGCCGGCTGCGGTTGAGCGCGCATGATCGCGGCGGGGGCGATTGCAGCGGACCGCTGCGAATTATCATGAGAGAGCATTGCCATGCTCAGGTCGAAACGCCTCAATTCGATTGACGCCGCGACCGGTGACGGTGCTGCCAGCCTTTAAAATTCAGCTAAATAAGGCGCTAGAGCAAATTCCATTCATATGGAATCGCACGCGCCATCGCTGTATCAATCATTGTCATGCCCCGCGAAAGCGGGGCATCCAGTAACCTCCTGAATCTTTTGCGATTACTGGATCGCCCGCCGTCGCGGGCGATGACAGGGAAGGAGTGGGCTGCGCACTCAATCAGATCGGAATCCGCTCTAGCCCTCCCGCACGGGAACCGAAAACCGCGTTCGGCGTTACCGCCGCAGAGGCCGCTCGCCGTGAAATGTCCGAATTGTCGTTCCGTGATCGATCCCAAGACGGCGTGGAAGGGCAGCGCCAATCGCTTCTACTGCAGCGAATTTTGCGCCGACGCCGAGGCGCAAGACCGCTTCGGCTCGGCTTACCGCGTCAGCAAGGATGAGATCGATCGGCATTACCTGCAGCGCCTGCAGAAACTTCTGCCATACGTTCGCCGCCGCTCCGGCGTGGCACTGAGTTCGCCCGCGACTGATTTCGTCAAGAATTGAAAAGTCCCAAGCGCCGTGCGCCTTGCGGCAGGGAACCTCGTACGGAAAGACCGTATTCACGGAAATTTTCTTGAACTCCGAGTTGATTTGACAGATTTCGGCGCCACCGGAACCGGGCGGACGGCCCGGCCCGTCGGCCGCGCCGCATAGTCGGCATGGCTGCGGAACAGTCCTCGGGTCCAGGCATTAGCCGTGTAGGAAACCGAACCGAGGAGGCGCGCCGGTTTGCGCTCCGGCGCCGTATAGGCCTTCCTCAGAGGAATGCGTCGTGGCAGCGGATGCCCCGCCCTTGCTGGACAGAGTGGCGTGCCGGAACATTCGCCAGGTTCTCGGCGAGCGGTTGCGTGCCTATTACGGTCATGCCCGGCAAATTCCGCTGTCCGAGCCTCTCGCGAAGCTGGTCGGTCGGCTCGAGCAAGCCTTGGAGGTCGGTTCGGGCGTTTATGAGGACGAGCGCCCGTAGCTATGAGGACGAGCGCCGTAGCGGGACTTTGACGGTTTTGCACGTACCCGGCATACCGGCGGACCGCCGCGGCCCCTGGCGCGTGGTCGCCGTGCCGACCCGGGAACGGCGCGGTGTGGCGTAACGTTGATCAGGTATGGACATTGCGTTGTTCATCGGCGGGGTGGCCGCGGCTGCAGGCGGCGCGCTCGCGGCTCTGTACTGCCTTGTGGGGCCATCCTCGGGCGAGGCCGACAAGAAGCCGAAACGGCGGCGGCAGCCGTCTCAACCTGGCGCAGATCGACCTTGAGCACGTGCTCGGCAATGATCCCGGCCTCAACGGCAATCATGCTTACTCGCGTTTTAATGCAAGCACCGGCGCCGCCTACAAGTTGACAACGAACCTGACGCCTTATGCCGGCTATGCCGAAGCCAACCGCGCGCCGACGCCGCTTGATCCCGGCTGTTCAGATCCGCTGCGGCCGTGCCTGGTCGACAACGCGCTGATCGGCGATCCGCCGGCAACACGTTGCGGCAGGGCGTCGAAGCTGCGATGTCCTACAAGCGCGACCGCTGGACGCTGTACGCGAACTACACCTCCGTCGACGCCGCCTTCCTCAACGCCATAACGACCGGCGCGTGTTCGAAATTCCGTATCTCGCCACCGAAGGCGGGCAAAAGATCATTCGAGAGGTCAACGACGACGATTCCGGCTGCACACGGCACGGCGGCAGGACCCGGGTAAAAATATAATGTCGGGTAGGGAACCAATCCCAGGGTTGAGGAGCTTATGGGAGGGATCTTCCGTCGCATGGCATCCATCGCCGCGGCGCAGGCGTGGAAAAACCGTCATGCTCGGCCAGGCAAGCGAAAAAAACGCTTTTCTTTCAGAACTTTCCGCAGCCGAATACGGCGCGTTGCGCAGCCACTTGGCGCCCCTTGAGTTGCGCGTCGGCCAATGCCTGCACTATCAGGGCGACGGGGTCGAGGACGTGGTTTTCCCGCATTCGGGCCTGGTCGCCACCACCATGTCGTTGCGCGACAATCCCGGCGCCGTGGCGACTTTGATCGGGCGCGACGGCATCGTCGGCGCCATGGCCGCCCTTGCTTCGGCACCGGCGGCTTCCGACGCCGTAGTGCACATCGCCGGACAGGCTTCGCGGCTGTCGGCGGCGGCGTTTCGCTATGTTATCGACCAGAGCCCGTCGATCCGGCGGCGCGTGGCGCGTTACGCCAACGCCCTGATCGCGCAATCGCAACAGACCGCTCTGTGCCACGCCGCGCATCCGGTCGAGTCGCGCATCTGCCGCTGGCTCCTCGCCATCCTGGCGCGCTGCGCCGGCGACAAGGTGCCGCTGACCCAGAGCACGCTGGCGCAGATGCTCGGCGTGCGCCGCACCACCGTGACGCTGGTGGCCGGCCGGCTCGAAGCGGCGGGCGTGCTCAACTGCCATCGCGGCTATATTCAAATCGCCGACAAGGACAAGCTCGAGCGGCACAGTTGCGAATGCCACGCGTTTTTCAACAGCTACATCAGCAAGCTGTTGGCGGCTTCAGGCGAACCCGCACCGCTCTCCCAGATCACCGAGCCCCAGCGCCCGGGCAAGCGCGCCCTCTAACGGGTAGTCTAACTGCCGGCTTCGTCGCGCGCTTAAAGTTCGCCGTGCGCTGCGCGCGCCTTGATGCGGTCGGCGGTGCGGCAGGCGATCGCCTGGATGGTGAGCGAGGGATTGACGCCGCCCACGGTCGGGAACACCGAGCCGTCGCAGATCCATAAATTTGGAATATCCCAGGACCGGCAATCGGCGTTGACGACGCTCGTTTGCGGATCGTCGCCCATGCGCGCGGTGCCGTTGAGATGGCAGGTATCGTCGGTCTCGTCCCAGATCTCGGTAGCTCCGGCCGCCTCCAGCGCCTGCCGCATGAAGGCGAGCGAATGGGCGATCAGGCGCTTGTCGTTGTCGCAATACGAATAGGTGACGCGCGGGATTGGCAGGCCGTATTGATCGCGCTCGTCGGTGAGCGTGACGCGGTTGCGCTCCTGCGGCATGAATTCGCCGACGATTTTCAGCCCGACATGATGATTGTAGCGCTCCATCTCGTCGATGAGCGGCCGGCCCCATAATCCGCGCTTGCTCGCCTGCACGCCCGACCAAACCAGCGGCAGCGGCCCCTGGCTCATGTAGGCGTAGCCGCCGAAGAAGTCCTTGCCGGCGTCGGTGTAGTTCCAGTGCTCGGTGATGGCGAGCGACGGCGGACCCTTATAGGCGCGAATCTCGCGCTCCATGATGCCCCACACCGCCTGGTTCGCCTGCACCATGAGGTTTTTGCCAACGAGCCCGGAGGAATTGGCGAGCCCATCGGGGTAGCGGCTCGATGCCGAGTTGAGCAACAGCCGCGGCGTTTCGATCGAATAGCCGGCGACCACGACGTTCTTGGCGCGCTGAAAGCGCCAGCGGCCCTGGCGATGATAGCGCACGCCGGTGACGCGGCCGGATTTGTCGTGCTCGATGCGGCCGACCATGGCGAGATCGCGGATTTCCGCGCCGGCCTTGAGCGCGCGCGGCAGCCAGGTGGTGAGAACGCTCTGCTTGGCATTGGTCGAGCAGCCGATGACGCACATGCCGCGATAGACGCAGGGCGGTGACTGGCCGCGGGGCGCGGAGACCGTTGCGAGCGGAGTGGGCGACCAGGCAATGCCGAGCGCCTCGGCGCCTTCGGCGAGCACCAGGCCGGCGGCATTGATTTCATGGGCGCGGTACGGATAGCGCGGCCGCTTCGGCCCCCACGGGTAATTGACCGGTCCGGAAATTTTCAGCGTGTTCTCGACTTCGGCGTAGTAGCTCCACATTTCGCGCCAATCGAGCGGCCAATCGGCGCCATAGCCGAGCTTGCTGCGCGCCTTGAACCATTCCGGACGGAAGCGCAGCGACACCATGGCGAAATGCACGGTCGAGCCGCCGACCGATTTGCCGGAATTGTTGGCGCCGAGCTGCAGCGGATTGTCGCCGCCGACGATGCGCTCGTCGGTCCAATAGAGTTTGGCCTGGTGGTGCTCGTCGGAGGCAAAATCCTCGAGCGGCCGCCAATACGGCCCGGCGTCGAGCGCTACGACCGAGAA
The DNA here is from genome assembly GCA_030038995.1 of Xanthobacteraceae bacterium. Taxonomy (GTDB): domain Bacteria; phylum Pseudomonadota; class Alphaproteobacteria; order Rhizobiales; family Xanthobacteraceae; genus BOG-931. Next base: position 1,509 of record JASHQS010000116.1, on the reverse strand, counting down.
GCCGTATTCGGCGAGCTTGCAAGCCAAGGTGCCGCCGCCGGCGCCGGTGCCGACGATGGCGAAATCGACCGCGTCATCCTCGCCATGCTGCCGCATCGGCACCCAGCCGCCGTGATGGAATACATCCGGCGCGTGGCCGTCGATGGCGCGCGGGGTATGTTCTGCATCATCCGACACGGGCATTCTCCGCGCGCGCCTTGGCTTCGCTCCCGGGCCGCGCTTCGGCGGCCTCCCATGGGTCGCGCCGGTCGAAAGACATGCGCACATAGCCGCGCGGGCTAGCCGGCCCGCCGAAGCCGATTTCGCTCCACGCCGCCGGATGCGCGTAATAAGAGCTGACCACGTCGTGCAGCAGCCGCTTTTCGAAAAACAGCTTGGCCGGCAAGTCGCCCCACGCTTTTTGGGCCACCCCGCCGTTCTGGATTGCTTTCAACAAATCGTCCTGCAGCAGCGCGCCCAGTTCATGGAAGCGCCGGCCGTAACGCGACGTCGCCTCGGCATCGAGCGCCGCAAGCGCGCGCCGCCAGGCCTCGCGCATCGGCGGCAAACGCGCGTCGCGATAGCCGTCGCCGCTGTTCTTGTGCATTTTTTCGTCGACCATGGCGGCGACCGGCGCCGGCTGCGCCCGGTCCGGCGGTTGCGGCACGATGCGCTCGCAGATCGCGCGCAGCGTCGGCCATTCGGCGTCGGTGAAGAAGGCGTGATGGTTCGGATCGATCGCCATGCGCTGATCGATCACGGCACGGGTCTTGTCGTTCCATGACGGCGAGTTGCGCTTTTGCAGCACCTCGTAGCCGGGATAGCGGTCAGGCATCGGCCTCGTCCTCGATCAGCGACAGCGCGGCAAGACCGGCGAGCGCCAGGCCGGTGAAACTCGGCGGCGCCGGCAGCGGCGGACCGCTCAACACGTTCTGGCGCCAATTGCGCCAGCCACCCATGTTGCGGGCCACGCCGAAGATGTGAAAACCGACGCCACCCAAGCCGAGCAGTGCGGTGAGATGCAGCCACCGGCGCGCGACGCGCTTGATTTTCAGTGTCGGCCGCACCGCGGCCGCGCCGAGCAGCCCCGCCGCGACCGGCGGCACGGTGACCGGCAGCACCATTGCCGGGTCTTGAAACGCGCCGCGGAAATGCAGGAGCGCGGCCTCGCCGACAGTGCCGGCGAGTCCTGCCGCAGAGACGGCCGCAAGCGTGCGCCCGGCCGGCAGACCGAGAATCGTCGGGCGTTGCCGCAGCGGCACGTCGCGCACCCGCTCGGCGCCGCGACCAAGCAGGCCGGCGAGCGTCAGCGCAAACGGCGCGCCGATCGGTGCGGCGTAAAACAGATTGATCCACGCCAGGCCGCCAGGCCGCTTGAGAATGTTGTAGGCGTGGAAACAGAGGCCGGCGAGGCCAGTTGCGGCGGCGGCGGCGTAGATGGCGTCACGCCCCGCGTGGCGTTTTGGGCGCACATCGGCGATGCCGAACAGGCTGCCGGCAAGCGTCAGCGTTGCCGTCACCAGCGGCGTA